>QKGU01000083.1 GCA_003250325.1 Paludibacter sp. | reverse complement strand
AATTCCGCTGCCAATAACTAAAAAATCAAATCTACGAGTCATTTTATTTCGTCATTTGCCAATCTCAGGGGCATGATTCATCAGTATTGCTAATAAAACAAAATCGGCTAAGATTAAGTTGAAAAAAATCGAGCAGTAGTTTTATTACTGCTCTCTTTGTTTTTAAATTTGTTTGATATATACGCGTCTGCGTTTATGATTTACATGCTCAAAACTTCCCCACTGCGAAGACATTTTCGTGTTTGTTTCCAGTTCGGGATTACTTTCGGCAAACTTATATCCGTTTTTAGCACTATTCGGCATAATGTCGGCAAACATAACGGAGTTCACACCTTTGCTTTGATAATCAGGATGAACAGCCATCAAATAAAGATCGACCACATCATTTTTATTCAACGCGCTCAACATAAAATACCAACCGAATGGGAAGATTCTGCCTTTTGCCTTTTGAAGCGCTTTTGTAAAGCTTGGCATTGCAATTCCCAAAGCAACTACATCGTCATTCTCATCCACCACAATCGAAATCGTGTCCAGACGAAAGAAACTGAAATACAATTTTATATAAAACGCGATTTGCTTTTCGTTCAGTTTTGTAAAACCGTACAAATCCTTGTAACACAAGTTCAGCAAATCGAAAATTTTCAACGCATAATTGTCAACAATTTGCTTTCTCGATTTACACTCCACCGACTTCAGTTTATACTTTTGCTTTACGATGTCAGCTATACGGAAATATTTTTCGGGGAAAACTTCAGGAACAGTAATCAGATATTCTTTATAGTCTATATCTTTTGTAAAGCCATAAGCTTCGACATGCTCCGGATAATACGGGTAATTGTAAATGGTAGCCAGCGTTCCAAGCTTGTCATATCCTTCTATCAGCAAACCTTCGTGATCAAAATCGGTAAACCCAAGCGGACCGTGAATAGACGTCATTCCTTTCGATTGTGCCCAGGCAATTGCAGTATCAAATAATGCTGTAGAAACTTCTGTGTCGTCAATAAAGTCAACCCAACCAAAACGGGCATTTTTCTCTTTCCAGGTTTCGTTGGCTACCGGATTTATAATTCCAGCAATTCGACCAACAATTTTATTGTCTTTATAAGCAATAAAATAAGCCGTTTCACAAAAATCCAGTGCAGGGTTTTTCCCTTTAGTCAAATTAAGTAAGTCGTCCATTAATAATGGCGGGGCTGCAAACTCGCAATCCTTATAGAGATTGATTCCAAAGCGAATGAACTCTTTTAAATCTTTTTTCGAGCTTACTTCACGAATTGATACTGACATAATGCAAATATGTTAATTAAACATTTGAAAAAATCGTGTAAAATAACACAAAATAATTTCAATAAGCAACTCTTTTGTCTTGTTTTTCAACAATTTGAATTTATATAATAGAGAATCAAACGTTTAACACGGGCTGTCTCAACGACTTTTTCGACCAGAAAAGCAGTGTGACCGCAGCAGCGACACCCAATCCGACAGAATAAGAAATTGTTGACGACAAATGGAAACCCTCCGGGGCAATCAATATATAGGTTACACTTACGGCAGTCATAAATATTGCCGGAACCAGACTAATCCAATAGAATTTATTCTTTCTTGCCAGATAAACGGTGACAGACCAAAGAGTGAAAACTGCCAGCGTTTGATTGCTCCATGCGAAATATCTCCACAGCACCTCAAAATTCATTTGAAGAATCAGAAACGTCACAACGAAAATAGGAATGGAAATGATCAATCGCTTCTTAATTGGTTTTTGATCAAATTTGAGAAAATCAGCCGTAATCAATCGGGCTGAACGGAGAGCTGTATCGCCCGATGTAAGTGGAGCTGCAATTACTCCCAACAAAGCAAGCAGTCCACCGAGATGTCCTAACCATTGTTTCGAAATCAAATCAACGACTACCGCGGGTTTGTTCGCTGTTGGTGCCAGTCCTGCCACAAATTCCTGTAATCCATTAATAGAACCAAAGAAACTCGCAGCCGCAGCTGCCCAAATTAATGCAACGATTCCTTCTGCCACCATACTTCCGTAGAAAACTTTTCGCGCAAGTGTTTCATTTTTTATACAGCGTGCCATCATGGGCGATTGAGTGGCATGGAAGCCGGAGATCGCTCCACAGGCAATAGACACAAACATCATCGGGAAAATTGGTAATTGCTTCGGGTGCAAATTGGCAAACCCATCTGTAAATTCAGGAACAGGAGCTTTAGTTACTACCATTGCTACAAGAATACCTACAGCCATAAATAAAAGTGCAAAACCAAAAACCGGATAAATTTTACCAATCAGTTTATCGATGGGCAAAAGCGTAGCCAGCATATAATAGGCAAAAACAATAATAATCCACCAGGTAACGGTTATGGTATTGGGAGTCATATTGGCCAACAAACTTGCAGGACCAGATACGAAAACAGCCCCTACCAAAATCATAAGCAACAGGGAGAATCCGCGCATAAACTGTTTAACAGGCATTCCCAGTTCTTTTCCAACCAGTTCGGGGAGACTCGCTCCATTACTGCGGATAGACATCATCCCCGAAAGATAATCGTGTACTCCTCCTGCAAAAATGGTTCCCAACACAATCCAAATGAAAGCTGCCGGGCCGAACATAATTCCCATAATCGCTCCGAAAATTGGTCCCAGACCGGCAATATTCAAAAACTGAATAAGAAAAACGCGCCATGTAGCCAGCGGTACATAATCAACACCATCGGGATTGGCAACGGCAGGAGTTTCTCTATTTTTATCAACTCCAAAGACTTTTTCCACTATTTTTCCATAGACAAAATAGCCAACAATAAGAACCGCAATTGAAATAAGAAAACTGACCATAATTAGTTATTTGTGAATTAGATATTGGTTGATTGGTTGATTAGTTAATGTGTTAAAGTGTTGATTAGTTAATTGGTTGATTTTGTGAATTTGACCCCAAACTATGAATTATCACTATCAATTGACACTAAAAAATAGTATGCAAACGTTCAAAAGTCTTACAGACGTTTTGAAGTTTCTATCAACTATAAACTATCGACTACAAACTATCTTTTCTCCAACAACACCACATTTTCCACGTGATGCGTATGCGGGAACATATCCACCGGTTGCACCGCGGACACTTTATACTCCACATCCAGCAAACTCAAATCGCGCGCCTGCGTGGCTGGGTTGCAGCTCACATACACAATGCGTTTTGGCGAGGCAAATAAAATCGCGTCGATCACATCTTCGTGCATTCCGGCACGTGGTGGATCGGTGATTATTACATCCGGTTTGCCGTGCTTTTCGATAAAAGCCGCATTCAGAATGTCCTTCATATCTCCTGCGTAAAACAGGGTATTTTTGATATTATTCAGTTCAGAATTGACAAAAGCATCTTCGATAGCTTCGGGCACATACTCGATACCCACCACCTGCCGGGCCTGATGTGCTACAAAGTTGGCAATAGTTCCGGTTCCGGTGTACAGGTCGTAAACCAGTTCGTTGCCCGTAAGCTGGGCAAAATTGCGCGCCACCTTATACAGTTCGTAAGCCTGCGCGCCACCTTATACAGTTCGTAAGCCTGATCGGAATTGGTTTGGTAGAACGATTTAGGTCCGATTTTGAACCGCAACCCTTCCATTTCCTCGTAAATACATTCCGCGCCTTTGAACACATGAATTTCCTGATCGGTAATCGTATCGTTGGCTTTCGAATTTACCACGTAGAGCAAGGAAGTAATCTGTGGAAATTTATCGGCAAGGTGTTGCAACAAACCGTCCTGCGCATCTTTGTCTTCGTAGAAGAAAACCATAATCACCATTAGCTCGCCGGTGGAAGTGGTGCGCACCATCATGGTTCGCAAAAAACCTTCCTGACTACGAAGGTCAAAGAAAGTCAGTTCTTTTTCCAACGCATAACGGCGTATTTCGTTTCGTATTTCGTTCGATTCTTCGGTTTGCAACCAGCATTTGTTTATGTCCAGCACTTTATCGAACTGCCCGGGAATATGAAACCCAACGGCGTTCATAGTGTCGAACACTTTTCCCTCGGCAATTTCTTCGTTGGTGCGCCAGCGTTTGTTGGAAAACGTAAACTCCAGTTTGTTGCGATAAAATTCCGTTTTGGCAGAGCCGAGAATCGGAGTTATCTCGGGCAAATCGATTTTTCCGATACGGGTAAGGTTGTCCACCACCTGTTTTTGCTTGTAGCGGATTTGTTCATCGTAAGGCAGAATTTGCCATTTGCAACCGCCACAAATGCCATAATGTTCGCAAACCGCTTCGGTACGTTTCGGAGAATAGGAATGAAAATGAATGGGTCGCGCCTCCATAAAATGACTTTTCTTGCGCGTTACCTGCAAATCGACCACGTCGCCGGGTACAACAAAAGGAACGAACACAACAATATCATTTACTTTGGCAATTGCCTTGCCTTCGGCGGCAATATCGGTAATGGTAACTTCGGGAAGAACGGGATGCGGTTTTTTATTTTTGGCCATTGGTTATTTTTCAGATCTTATTATTTCAGAGCGCAAAAATACAACAATTATTTGTAACGGACTAACAAAGAAATATACTCAAAAGGTTGATGTTTTATTCAAAGAAACCAGAACTAAAATTATTCGATAACCGACTTAAAATAAATCGAATTAAATATGTTAAAGACGAGAATTATTTGTATATTTGCAAAAACACAAATATAGACAACCAACTTCTCATATAAAGTTTGAGTTGAAAAACGAAGTAAATCATTTAAGAATTTTATTAGGCAACAAATAGATTTCACTTTTAACAAGTTGATTAAACCCAGTAATAAAAATTTACCTGATCCCAAAAAGCAACAAATTTACTGCAACTTAAAAATAAAATAAACCATAAATACAGTGCAAATAAACCCAGTTAACTGGGTTTATCCAACACATACTGGGTTTATTCACGTGTTACCTGCCATAGTAAAAAAATGCCGAGTTAAGAACTGTATTTCAAAAGTTAGACAAGAATAAAAATACGAAACTTCTGAAAAATTTGAATTTGACGAGTTGAAATCTTAAATTAATTTCATTATTTTGTGACAGTTTTTTACAGTCATGTAACAAAAAAAGAAAATAAACTTGACTATTTTGTACTTATCGATTGGAGATTGAAATTTATCAAGATAAAACCGTGAGTTGTGAGAGAAAAACGCATTATTTGGCTGATTTTGAAACGGCTGAAAGAAAATCAAACCACAAACTGGCAACATTCGACTTGGTTTCGGGGAATTTAAACTAAATAAATTAATTGACATTTGAGAATAGAATTAAAACATTGATTTACTTGAATTAAAATAAAAACTTTATGATATTTCAATTTTTGTTAGTTGTTATAGGATTTGTATGCTTAATTTTTGGAGCAAATTGGCTTGTAGATGGAGCAGCCGCATTAGCTAAAAAACACAATGTTTCAGACTTAGCAATAGGTTTAACTATTGTTGCATTCGGGACTTCAGCTCCTGAATTGGTAGTGAATATTATTGGTTCAATCAATGGGTATTCTGACATAGTTCTTGGCAACATAATTGGAAGCAACAATTTTAATCTATTTATTATACTTGGAATATCAGGATTAATATTACCAATCTCTGTTCAATCTTCTACGGCTTGGAAAGAAATTCCAATATCTTTAATAGTAGCAATCATATTATTTTTATTTATAAATGATTTTAATTTTGTAGAACCAAGTTATCTAAGTAGACTTGATAGTCTTATTATGCTTGTGATGTTTTTGATGTTTCTTTATTATGTTTTCCGTCAAATGAAAAATGACTCAAACATTCAAGCTGATTTTGTTCAAAAATCAACACTTAAAATTTGGGGGCTGATTCTAGTCGGATTATCTGGTTTAATTATCGGAGGGCAACTCGTTGTTGTTAATAGCGTTAATATTGCAAATAGTTTAGGTGTTAGTGAAAAAATAATTGGATTAACCATAGTAGCCGCAGGAACTTCATTACCTGAATTAGTGACTTCAATTGTTGCAGCAACAAAAAAGAACAGCGATATCGCGATTGGAAATGTTATTGGTTCAAATATTTTCAATATCCTTTTAATTTTATCAATTAGTGGTTTGATTATGCCAATTGAATATAATCCAAAGTTTAATTTAGACTTTTATATATTGATTGGAGGAACAATCTTTCTTTTAATATTCATGCTTACTGGACAGCGAAAAAGATTAGATAGGTGGGAGTCAGGTATTCTTCTTGGATTTTATCTTCTTTATACAACATATTTAGTAATGAAAGAAGTTTAAACATGTTGCGAATTTTCAACTTTTGACAAAAATAAGATTAAATCAACTTTTTTGTTTTTCGGTTGGATAGTGCGGTTTAACAAGTGAACGAAAAGTGAGTTGCGAGAATTTGCACATTTTATCGGCTGACGTTGAAACGACTTAACGAAAGAAAACTACGGCAGGTAACACACGCTCTATGTTCATTGGCTGGCTGACGTGCACTTAGCGGGTTTTGCGCCCGCATTCGCCTTGTCGCTGTGCGACAGCGAATACGCCCGCAAACCGCCCGTGCCCATAGCCTCGGTCGTTATGCGTCACCCTAAAAAAAAAGACCAGACATGTCTATGACGAAAAGAAACTCAAAATCAACACGGAAAATGAAAGCTGAAAAGACACAACTTAAAACGACAATAATTTCGTATTTTTGCAGAAAGTAAGGAAAGAATCTTTCTAAAAAGACAATATAAGATAAAACGATATGCCTAAAACAAAACCATATTCTCAAATTAAACTAAATCCAGAAATACTTGCAGAAAGTCGCTCTCCCTATGGTTTGCGAACTTACATTAGTCTTTTTAGCAGTGCTGGAGTAGGTTGTTATGGATTTAAAGAGGAATCTTTTTATTGTGTAGCGACTGTTGAACTCTTAGAGAGAAGACTTAAAGTTCAAGAATACAATAATAAATGTATATATCCAAGTGGTTATATTAGTGGTGATTTAACCCAAAAATCTACTAAGGACAAAGTTTTTTCAGAATTAGAACTATGGCGCAAAGGATTTAATGTAAGCGACTTAGATGTATTGATTGCAACTCCACCTTGCCAAGGAATGTCAGTTGCCAACCACAAAAAGAAAGACGAATTAAAACGTAATTCTCTTGTTGTTGAGTCAATAGAACTGACTCAACAAATAAAACCTAAATTCTTTATTTTTGAGAATGTTAGAGCATTTTTAAATTCAATTTGCACAGATACAGACGGGATAGATAAATCAATAAAACATGCAATTGATTATAATTTATCTGGTGATTATAATATACATTTTCAGGTACTTAACTTCAAAGACTATGGAAACTTATCTAGTCGTACTAGAACTCTTGTTTTAGGTGTGCGTAAAGATTTAAAGGAAATTACTCCTTTAGACATTTTCCCTGACTTAAAACCTGAAAAAACTTTACGACAAGTAATTGGACACTTACCCTCATTGAAAAAAATGGGAGAAATCAGTTCAACAGACATTTATCATAATTTTAGGCGTTACACGCCTCATATGGAACAATGGATTGCCGACATTAAAGAGGGTCAATCTGCATTTGACAACACCGATATTACTAAAATTCCACACAGTATTAAAGACGGTAAAATTGTTTATAATGCACAAAAGAACGGAGATAAATACACTCGACAATTTTGGGATAAAGTTGCACCATGCATTCATACTCGAAACGATATTATGGCAAGTCAAGGTACTGTCCACCCGACTGACAATAGAGTATTTAGTATTCGAGAAGTGATGCTAATGATGTCTGTTCCAGATAGTTTTAACTGGTCAGATATACCATTTGAGAAACTAAATTCTTTGTCAGATAAAGAAAAGCAAGCTTATTTAAAAAAAGAGGAAATGAATATTATAAAAGTTCTTGCAGCATAAATCATATGACAGATAATGAGGTAAAAATATCGGAAATACTGAACTTAATTGGTTATGGATTAGCAAAATTTGATTTGAAATTTGTGAATGAGTTCGGATTTAAAACAAAGACTGCTTTTAATCAATATATTGTTGATATTGGATTAGCAAGTACTGTAAAAGCAGTTTCTAACCGTCAAGATAGTTTTGATCCATATTTTGATAATGGTCGTAGAGGTTGGTTTCAAAGAAAGCAAAGAGAACATATCAAACTTTTCATAGATAGCCTTTTTGGGAATGAAAATGCAATTGGTTTTGCGAATATAGTTAAGCTTTATATCCAAGATTTTAACTCAAACATTTCCTTAACTAAACTTACATTAGCTCCGTCAACAAAATCAAAATTCAAACAACTACAAGAAACTGGAAAAGAAGCTGAGTTTTACTTTATGAGCAATTTTCAAAGTATTCCAAGAATTGAAAATGGACTTTTGGAGGATGCAAGACTTTGGGGCGATGGATATGATTTTCAGATACAGTTAGAAAATAGCTATTTACTTGCAGAAGTCAAAGGGATAAGAGAAAAAAGTGGTTCAATACGACTTACCCAAAATGAAGTTGACAAAGCGAATGAATTTAAAAACGATTACCTCTTAATTGTAGTTAGCAATTTATCAAGTATGCCTAAATTAAACATGATAGAAAACCCTATGGATTCTCTCTGTTTTACAAGAAAAGAGGTTCAATCTACCCAAACAAATTATCATTCTGATTATTTAAATTGGTAATGCAAAAATGAAAACAAGAAGATTTTGTCCTAAATGTGGGAGACCTGTTTTGAAATCTCAAAATAGAGAATATATTTTCCAATGTAACGCTTGTGATGAAGATTTTTGTCGTTTTGAAGTATTTAGAAAAACGGATTTATCGCAAGTTCTTCAAATCAGAAAAGTTGAGTTTGAAAATATAAAGTCTCGTGGAGGTTATATTCAAAGTCTGAAAAAACCATTTCATATATTCAATTAAAACTCATACTTATATGGCAAAAATTACAGTAAGAGGTACTGAAGTGACGATTATTAGTATAGAAGAAAAAGACTATATTTCGCTTACAGATATGGTAAGGGATATTCAAAATGGATTATCTTTAATTGAAAAATGGCTACGAAATAAAAACACTATTGAGTTTCTTGGAATTTGGGAGGAAATGTATAATGCTGATTTTAATTCCCTCGAATTCGAGGGAATTAAAAATGAGGCAGGATTGAATAGATTCATTTTATCTGTAAAACAATGGACAGAAAAAACAAATTCAAAAGGCTTAATAGCTAAAGCAGGCAGATACGGAGGAACTTATGCACACAAAGATATTGCATTTGAATTTGCCTCTTGGGTTTCACCTCAATTCAAACTCTATTTGCTAAAAGAATTTCAACGGTTAAAAGAAGATGAACAGAAACTAATTGGTTGGTCAGCAAAACGAGAACTTGCCAAAATCAATTATCAAATTCACACAGATGCTATAAAACAGAATCTAATTCCTGTTGAATTAACACCAATTCAAACCTCGATTGTATATGCAAATGAAGCTGATGTTTTAAACATGGCACTATTTGGAAAAACAGCAAAACAATGGAGAGTTGAAAATCCTCAACTAAAGGGAAATATCCGTGATTATGCTTCAATAAATGAATTGATTTGTTTATCAAATATGGAAAATATCAATGCCATATTTATTAATGATAGTATTCCTCAAAGTGAGAGATTAATGAAATTGAATCAAATCGCAATTCAACAAATGAGAGTTCTACAGGATGTTGAGAATCGAAAATTATTAAAATAACCATATTCGTAAATATAGTGATGCACATTTTATGGACCAAAAATGCACTCCTGATGTTGTTTGCTTTATAGCAGATTGCGTGATTAATACAATCCAATTGAATCAGACTTTTGTTGTAAGCGATATTTGGGAATCACAGTATTTCATTAAGAATACACGAGCTATTTTCAACAAACCTTGGGCAACAGATAAGAAAGCACAACATGAGTATGATAAGTTTATTCAGCAACCCTTGAAAATGTTAGCCTACGCTCAAATTCTTGAAGTAAAAAAGAATGGAAATCAAAATGTATACAAAATCAGAAACGAAGAAATTTTAGACTACATTGCTCAACGAGAGAGAAATACATATAATTTTCTTTATTGCTATTTTGAGAAAGTACTTACTGATAGCGGACTTTGGCGTTATTTCATAGACTACAAAAACAATCCTCAGACAAACGAGTATAACGAGCTGAAAGCTCGTTATACTCGTTTTATTATTGGCCATACTGCTATTAATGGTGAAGTTGAAGTATATCGTATTTTTCCAAAAATTCTAAATGTATTCGCTGTTGAGAATCAACTACAAGGTTCTGAAAAAGGACATATTTCAAAATACATATTTACTTTTTCAGACCTAATGTATAATCGCAAGAATTGGAGAGACCTGAATAAGGAAAAGTCAATAACCCGTCAAGAGGCCGAACTTCAAGGCTTTGATACAGAACAGCAAGAAGCTTACAATTTATATTATGTACAAAAAGCCATTGCTCTTATTAGAAAAATTCATTCAGAAAGTGAAGTTCATGACCAATGGGGTAATGGTGAGGCAACTCAAGTTCACCATATTTTCCCAAAATCAGATTTTCCTCAGATTGCTCATTATATAGAAAATTTAATCCTACTAACGGCAACGCAACATAACACGAAAGCGCACCCAAGTAACAAAACTCAACAAATTAATAAGGACTATCAATTGACTTGTTTGTTAGCAAAATCTGACAGCATAGAAAACTCTTTACTTCGATTCGGAGAAAAACATTACAGAAAAGAATCTTTTGTCTATATTGTTAATTTGGGATTATCCGCAAATGTTGAGCTAACTATTACATTTCCAGAACTAAAGAGAGAATTAATTCGATTATATAACGTTGCTTAAATTTAATACGACTAATCATGTACAAAAAAGAATTTGGTATCCGAAGAAGAATGAAATTTGAGTCTCCTGAAATCTATTGGAAACTCTTGGTTTTTTAGCAAAATCTGATGGCTCTATCTCAATTGTATGGGAGAGAAATGAAGAACAAGGTGCTTGGGGTAGTGAGGGAAGAATACATTGTCACAAGAATTTAGAGAAGTTCACAATTCCTTTGCAAAGAAAATTTACTAGAGGTCGAGCAAAAAAAGTACTGCATAGAATTAATTGTAATGAATTTATCAAAGATATTACATTAAATCATGCTTTTATTTTAGGTGAAAGCCAACCTACTGTTAGAATTAGAGAAACTGTTCCTGAAATGTACTTGGTTGATTTTGATAGAGGCTTAGCTCGTTAAACAAAAGGGCGAACGCATAACACACGCCTCGTATGTTTGCATAAGATTTCAGATTGAGAGAAATTTGAGATATTTGCAATCAAAACAGGGAAGAATTAGCAAAGGGAATAGCAACACACGCCTGATAACCCAAAAGGAAAGGAATTTTAGAGAAATAAAATCTGCCCAACAATATGAATAATATAAAAATTTTCAAAACACCTTTTGCAAACGTTTATCCGCTTTATATACAAAAAGCGGAGAGGAAGGGACGAACAAAAGAGGAAGTGGACACCGTTATTTTTTGGCTGACCGGATACAACGAACTGACATTACAAAATCAAATTGAAAGTAAAGCCGATTTTGAAACCTTCTTTGCTCAGGCTCCACTTATTCATCCGAATGCTTCAAAAATCACGGGTTTAATTTGTGGTTATCGCGTAGAAGAAATAGAAGACAAACTGATACAAAAAATTCGTTATCTGGACAAGTTGGTAGATGAACTTGCAAAAGGAAAAACAATGGACAAAATTTTAAGAAAATAGAAATACCAACCTGCCTCCTCACCCGTTTTATTTTTTCATCTGTCCATTGTGGTTTCAATTCACGCGTTTGACAACGAACATATTTTAGTTTTATCCACAAATATTTCTTAAAATTAAAATACATTATTATCTTTACCCCGTTAATCTATTCTGAATCAGAGAATCAATAAACAAATCTTAATTGAATTATTATGAAAAACTACTTTAATTTCAGTTTAAGCGGCAACAAATTATTCCCCTATTGGGTAGTAATGCTATTAACGATTGCTTGTCTTGGAGTTTTCATGGTTGTAAATTTTGGATTTAAATCAATCGATTACCAACACACCAATCCTCAAGAATTCCTCATTCTTATTCCTGTATTACTTATTTTCTATTTCATTATGTTTGCCATCTCGTTCTATATCTACAAACTGTACATCGAGCACATTGTTTACAAAGAACATCAGTTTGTTTTTAATGGAACGCTGGGGCAATTTATTGTAACACTCTTACTGGGAATGTTATTATCCGTTATCACGCTGGGTATTTATATCCCCTGGTTTGTTCGAAAAATGGAACAATTCTTTGTCAACAATTCATCTTTCCGTCACGAATCACTCGAATTTAAAGGCAAAGGTGGCGAATTACTTCTCATTTTTCTGTTCACCTTACTCCTGCCCTATGTTTTTATCGGTATTTTCACAGGAGTTTTTACCATCGCCAATCAATTCAACGACACTCCGTTGCTATCCGGTTTGATACAAATCATGACAACTGTTATTCTTATCCCTTTCTATTATTTTCTTTATAAATGGATGGTCAACATCAAATACAAAGATTACATTATCGTCTGGAAAACAGACACTTGGAATGCCTGTGTAAGAATATTAGGACAGGTATTGCTCATCATTGTCACTTTTGGAATTTACTCACCGCTGGCTTATTTGCGTCTTTATAAATATTTTGTTGAAAGAACCGTGGCAACGTCACCTGATAAGACAAAGAAATTCGGTTACGATTTGGAACCGGGCGACGATTTCCTTTACATCTGGGGACAAATCCTGCTTACCATTATCACTATCGGAATTTATTATCCCTGGGCAACCTGCAACATTATGCAAAGAGTGCTGTCTAAATCTTATTCTGAAGATATTACAGAAACAGAAACCGCAACTCTATAAGCAGAAAACTGTTTTTATACATACTTCCTAAAATAAAGAAGCCATTACTGGATAAAGAGTATTAAGTAGTCGACCCTTAAAAAGTCCATAAACATAAGATTATCAGTAAAATAAATCTTAAAAGTGTTGTGTATATCTGCAAGTTTTAGTATATTTGATGCATAAATCTTGCAAATATATTATGCTATCAAAGAAGAAAGATAC
>QKGU01000087.1 GCA_003250325.1 Paludibacter sp. | reverse complement strand
CATTTTATACCCCAAAATACCCCTGTGAACCCCGTTTTTGGGTGCATATCCGCCGGAATGTCATGATTTTTCCTTGTGAAAAATGTCCATTTCCTCTGGATTCTCGATAATTTACTGGGTGGTTATGCTCCGGATTATCCAGGCAGGGCTGCCAAAATATTAAGCCAAAAAACCGGACAAAAAGCCACAACTATCCATAAAGGGATTTACAGTTTCGAAGATTTGCATGAAATTGAAACCGGTACAGAAGAAAACGAAGGAAGTTTCATGTATTACTACAAACTACGGAACAACCTTGAAGTACATAATTCGATACTAATTATCGATGAAGCCTCAATGGTTTCCGACAGATTAAGCGAGGGCGAATTTTTCCGTTTTGGCAGCGGTTACTTGCTGAATGATTTGTTTGAATATGCCCAGATTGGATTTCAGAATGCCACAACCAAGATAATTTTTGTCGGCGACCCGGCTCAGTTACCGCCTATTGGAATGAACTTTTCACCAGCGCTCGATAAAGATTATTTGCAACAAAAATTTGGAATAAAAGCTGAAACAGCCGAAATAAAAGAGGTAAAACGACAGGATGCCAACAACGGAATATTAATAGCTGCTTCGAAAATCAGAAAAAATATTACGTCTGGTTTTTTTAACGATTTTGCTTTACGGGAAAACGGAATTGATATATTCAATCCAAAGTGGGAAGATTTTTTAGAAACATATAATAAGCAACAATCAACAAAGATTATAATAACCTATAAAAACAAAACTGCACTTGATTTAAACCAAACCATCAGGGCTGATAAATATGGTGCAGAGTTACCTATTCAAAAAGGCGATACCATTATAATTGGTGGCAATAATTATAGTCTGGATATCATGAATGGGGAATTTGGCATTGTTGCCGATGCAAATCCGACAACCATTGCAAGGAATATCAGATTTAATAAAAAAAATGGTGGTATTGAGTCTGTTAATCTTGTCTGGAGATGGATAGAATTAGTAATGCCTGACGATAACGGTTCGAATAAAACAGTTAAGGGCTACATGCTTGAAAACTATCTTTATGGTGACAATTTTTTAAAACCTGAGGAAATGAGGGCATTGTATGTCGATTTTAAAAACAGACATCCACAATTAAAACCAAAAACCAAGGAATTTAAAGAGGCCATTAAATCAGACCAATTGTTTCGCTGTATTTTATTGAAATTTGGTTACGCAGTAACATGTCATAAAGCTCAGGGTGGCGAATGGAATTCATCCTTTGTTTTTTGGGATTATGGAGTTTTAGAGGATTTTAATTTTTTACAAACGGTGCATTCCAGTAAAGCAAAAACAAATTCAGGTTTTTACCGTTGGGCATACACTGCTGTAACAAGGGCTTCAAAAACATTGTACTGCATAAATCCCCCCTGTTTCAATTCATTCTCGGGGATGACTTTTATTGATATCGAAGTCCAAAATGCATTACAGGAATTGACATCAAACGAGCAAAATCCGATTGAAATTGATGTGAAGGGTGAAGCAGTTGCTTTGTTGGAAAAATTCAATTTACTCGAAAGTCCGGTCCACTGGCAAGACCACCTCTTGAAAATACACTATTTAGTTCAGAAGTATTACATTGAAATTATTTCATGGAATCGGCATGAGTATGAAATTCACTATGGATTTCAACGAATGAATGATATGGCTTTGGTGAAATTCTGGTTTAACGGAAAAAACGAATTTCGACCTACATTTCAGAAAATTCCGTCAGGAACCAACTCCAACCTGTTTTTTGAAGAAATTTCAAAAATCATTTCTAACCCTATACCTTTTGTTTTTAACCGAAACACTGCCAAAACAATCGTTTCGAAGATTGAATTTGATATTCAGGTTGAAGAGGAAAAGCCTTTTTTGAAATCGTTGTTTGATGCTTTAAGTATTGGATTGGCTAATAAGTACATCGAAATTATAGATGTTAATCACCAACATTACCGCGAAAGATATTCTGTATCACGAAATTCTGAAAAGGCAATAATTGACTTCCTTTATGATGAAAATGGATTTTTTAGCAGAATTGAACCACGAGAAAAACAATGCAACAGTGAAAGTCTCTTAAGTACAATTAGCCAAGTAATTTCTAACTTAAAAGTGTTCGATTATGTCATTTAAAGAAGTAAAAGAGCTTAGGAAATCAGGCAAACTTGAAGAAGCCATAGCTATGGCAAATCAAGATTTGGAAAAAGAGCCTGCAAATATTTGGAACAAACGTTCGATTGCATGGGTGTATCATGATTATCTAAAAGAATATGCATCCAAAGAGAACATTGAAAATTTCATTGAATATCTGAATAAAATAAGAATATTGGAATTGCCTGCTGATGAAAATATGGTTTTTGATTCATGTGCTTACCAAATTGGCAAGTTGATATTTAGTTTGGCACACGAAGAGCACATTAATCATAGAAATGTTAATCAAATTTTCGAACACATAAAGGATTTTCATTTTACAAAACCATCCGAAGCATATTCATTTCTTTACAAAGCT
>QKGU01000314.1 GCA_003250325.1 Paludibacter sp. | reverse complement strand
ATAATGCACAAAAGAAAGAATTCACAGTAATTCTCAGCATACTGGGATTAATCCGGAATGTTGACTATTTTATTCATTATACGAGCAAAGCCGGAACCGGGAACTACGATAGTTATATTGCACCAACAGTGGTAGGTGATTATATGGTTACTTTTGAACTGAGTAGTACGGCATTGCAAAAATACTCAATGGATGAAACCGTAAGTCAGGATTTCACGATTCAAAAAGCACCTCTTATTATTACTGCTAACGATGCTTCGAAAACGTATGGTCAACAATTAAATTTGAGAATTGATGCTTATCAAATGAGTTTGAAAGGGTTGTTCGGAAGTGATGCTATCTCAGAAGTTGTTTTTGATTGCAAAGGCTTACCCGACACTGCTTCGGTTAAGACTTATCCTATAGCTCCTTTGAGCGTAAAAGGAACTGGTATTCAAAATTATGACATTCAGTTTATTAATGGAACTTTAACCGTAAATCCTAAAAAACTGGTTGTTAGAGCAGCAGATGCTACTAAAATATATGGTGATATTTATTTCCCGAATTCTCAAAATATACACGTAGATGCAAATGAACTTGTAAGCAATGATATGGTGGTTTCTGCTACATTGTATTCTGTTGGAAATGTTAGCTCTGCTGTTGTAGGTTCGTACCCGATAACTGTTTCCAATGCTGTTGGAACGAGATTGAATAATTACCTGATTGTTTATGAAAATGGTAATTTGCAGATTCTGCCTAAAAAAATAACCGTTTATCCAAAATCAATTTACAAAGAGTATGGTACTGAATATGTTTACAAGGGCAATGAGTTTGTGATAGATAAAAATCAATTTGTAGGAGATGATAAAATTACCGGTGTAATACTCAACTCTGTGGGTTCTGCGAGCACATCAACAGTAGGACAATATGTTTTATCGATAACAAATGTTTTCGGTAATGGTCTGGAAAACTATGAAATTGCTACACAAAAAAGCGTTCTTTTTGTAATTCCTAAACCAATTGTGGTCATCGGAAATGATATGGAAAAAGAATTTGGTGACGTTCTGACTTTCTCAGGTAAAGAGTTTTCAACTGATATTCCGTTGTTGAATAATGATACCATTTCGTTCGCCTTTTTACAAAGTTTGGGAGCCCTTAGCTCTGCATCAATCGGTATGTACGATATTATTCCGGCTCAAGCTTCGGGAGTTGGCAGTTTAAATTATAATATCAGTTATCGTCCGGGGAAACTAAATGTTATTCAAAAGCAATTAATTGTTCAGCCTCTAAACTCTGTAAAAGAATACGGTGATAATGACCCGGAAGGAGTTTATACGGTTACTGATAAAAGGGGAATTGAATATCAACCAACGATGTTTTCCGGTAAAATTTCCCGAGAACCCGGCGAAAACGTTGGAGTCTATAATATCACAAAAGGAACATTAACTGTTGCTCCATCGTATAATTATACATTCAATGACGGATATCTGACAATTAAGAAAGCAATGCCAATAATTTATCCTGCTTTCACAAATAACAGCGGACAATTTTTACTTGCTGATGTATCCGGAAGTAAATATGGCGATACTCCAACAGGTTATATGAACTTAAAAATTAACGATTCGGGTTATGATAACACAGTAGCTGTTACAAATGGTTTTAGTAATTGTCTGGTTTCAAATTTACCAGATCATATGGTTGATGTTGAATTTAATTATTCGGGAGATGATAATTATTTACCTACAAGCAAAACCATAAGAATATACGCTGTAGTTTATCATTTAAATGGTGGACAGATAGTTGCACCGATTACAAATTTCGATGGCAACGAATCTGTTAAACTGGAAACCCCAACGCATGATAATAATTATGTATTCGACGGTTGGTATGATAATGAAGATTTTTCCGGTGAACAGTTGCGCCGAATTCCTATTGGAACCTATCACGATGTGCATTTGTATGCAAAATGGTTAGTGTCATATGATGATCTTTCTATTGTAGTGTTGTTTAATCAGGTTCTGGCCGTTGCAAATCCATTGAATAGGGAATTTATATATAATTCTACATTTAAATGGTACAAAGATGATGTTCTGTTGGAAAGTGCAAAACAGTATTGTGGATTCGAAAACTATGTACCAACAGGCAATTACAAAGTTGAAATTTATTATTTGAATAATGCTCCTATCATATTGGAATTGAATCATTCCGCAATAATTAAAAAGGCAAAGGCATTTCCAAATCCATTGTTGAAAAACTCAGAATTGACAGTGAGTACAGATTTGGCACAAAAGGATGATGTTTCTGTGGAGGTTTATAATTTAGCGGGAATACGGCAAACTAATATTTCAATTGAAAAGGAGGCTGATAAGTTCAATTTAAATGGTTTTAATGAATCGGGTGCATATATTTTGCGACTTGTTCAGGCTGGTGAGATAAAAGATACGTTTAAAGTAATTGTTAAAGAATAAATTAGTGAAGCTAAGTAATTACATATTGGCGATTTTATTCTCATTAAGTATCGTTTCAGGCTATGCTGAGAGTAAAGATTACTC
>QKGU01000372.1 GCA_003250325.1 Paludibacter sp. | reverse complement strand
TCTGATAAATTAATTTGCCGTTTTAAATTTTGACTTGATAAAATCAACCGATATATTTAAGTCATAAAAAAGGTCAATGAAAAAATTGAGCATAAACCTACTCCCAATCCTGTTATTCTGTTTCCTGTCAATAGAAATTATTGCTCAGGATAAATCAGAATTCGATCTAAATCAACCGGATCTGATCCAACTGCTCCCACCATTAAACAGTTTAATTGATTCTGCGATAAAGAATAATCCATCTGTCCATCTCCGAGATTTGCAGGTGATTGTCAATGAATGCAAGTTGAAAGCAGAACGAACTTTGTGGTCAAGAAATTTAGGTATTCAGGCAGATGTCAGAAACGGAACATTTAATAATTTTTCGACCAATACCTCCGACGGTCAGACTCCCGATTTATTAGCAACTAAGAGCAACCAAACAAATTACGGAATCGGAGCCTACATTAAGTTTCCGATACAAGACATCTTGAACCGTAGGAATCAAATAAGAATGGCAGAGGCGGAGGTAAACCAAGCTATTAACATGGCAGAACAACAAAGGACCGAAGTCAGGCAACTGGTAATAAAACAGTATAATGATTTTCTGTTGAAGTATAAGTTGTTGAAAATAAGACTCGATTATCTGGCAACCATAAAAACGAATGCAGAGATGACAGAAAAAGAGTTTAAAAATGGGATTATCGACTTGGTGGAGTACTCTCGTCTTTCGGAAATAGCGACAAGGGCTGAATCTGATTTTGAGACGGCAAAAACTGAATTTGTTGTATCCTATCTGATTTTGGAAGAGATTGTCGGCTTTAAGTTTAACTTGATCAAATAATTATCCTATATGTCTATAATCAATTTTGTCAGACTTATTCGAAAGCATATTGTTTTATTGATTGTTGCCCCACTTTTTTTGGGGACAATGGTGCTCCTTCTAACCCGTAATCCTAATTATAAATTCGCATCCGAGACGACCTTGTTCACGGGAATTGCTACTGGCTCGAGTGTTGAGATGGATAAATCATTCAACTATTTTATTACCAATACCGCTTTTGATAATTTGATCAACATTGTCAAATCGAGAAATACCCAGGAAGAAGCTGTCGTTCGTTTGTTGAGCCAGCACCTTTTGCTTGATCAGCCCGACCCGCAATATATTTCTGCGAAAAACTATGAGAAATTAAGGCAAATTACCCCAGCTTACATCTACAATTATGTGGTTAAGGATGTTCCTGCCGATTATCAAGATACGCGGAAAACCGAAGCCGATCAGGATACGTTGGATCAGTCAAACCATAACGGGACAGGCCTTTCGACTATTCAACCAGAAATTCCCGACTACATCAACCAGGGAGCCTACGAAAAGACGGTTGAGAATCTCACCCGGTTGTTGAGAAGCAGCGATACTAATTTCGTTTATAAGCTACTGAACTTCCCGAATGACCATTATTCATTGAAGGATATTTCAACGGTTAAAGTATTAAGAATCAACTCGAGCGATATGATTCAGTTGAAATACGAAACTGATGACCCGGGGATTTGCCAGCAAACATTAGCATTACTAACCAATGCCTGCATCCGCAACTATAAGATTGTTAAAGAAAACAGGTCGGATGCCGTTATCAAGTATTTTGAAGATCAACTTGCTCAGGCCTCCAATAAGCTCAGAATTGCAGAAGACAAATTGCTTCAGTTCAATAAAGAGAACAACATCATCAACTACTACGAGCAAAGTAAAGCGGTTGCTGTGGTGAAAGAAGATTTGGATGTTGAATACAACAACAAACGCATAAAACTGGCAGGAATTGAAGCTGCAATCAGGCGGCTCGAGGAAAAGCTGAACATCCAGGATCAGATTCAACTTAAAAGTTCGAAACTTGTTGAACTGAGGAAACAACTTGGAAATCTCAAATTCAGGATAACCACCGCCGAAACCTTTCAATCAGCACAAAGTGAAGACTTTAAAGATCTTGCGAATCTAAAGGACGAAGCAAAACAATTGGAAGAACAGCTCAAAGAGTCCATTTCCGATTTATACCGTTACAGCAATACAACCGATGGATTGCCTGTCAGTACGATATTAAACGAGTGGATTACCAATGTAATTGAAGCTGAAAATATAGGTGCGGGAATAAAAGTGTTGGGCGAAAGAATAAAAGAATTTCAAAAGCAATATGCCATATATGCCCCGGCTGGTGCCAATATTAAGCGAATTGAACGGGAGATTTCGGTTTCGGAACAGGAGTTTCTGGAGATACTACACGGGCTAAACCTTGCCAAGCTGAAACTACAAGACAACGAGCTGGCGGCAAACATAAAAGTGGTTGATCCGCCTTATTACCCACTTTCGCCGATCCCTACTAAAAGAAAAATCTTGGTCATCTTGGCCGCAATGGTTGGTTTTATCCTTGTGTTGAACTAAACCCGCCTTCGCGGGTAGCTGTTGTAAAAGTACCCGATTCTTCCTATTCTCAGGAATTAATCACATAAAATTTCAGATTATGAGAAAGAAATCGGGTTTAACGATCGTTGAGCAGGCTATCGTGCTTGTTC
>QKGU01000361.1 GCA_003250325.1 Paludibacter sp. | reverse complement strand
TTATTTATTTTTTTATTGCTTGTTCAACGATTGGGGCTTATTTCAGTCCCTTTCATTGTCTAAAATCTCTCAAAGCGGGAGAATATTCAATTTAAAAAACAGATACAATTTTGCATGGCATTCAAACTGCCCTACAACGGTTGGCAATATGATGGGTTGCCGACTTAAAAGAACAAACCTATCAATATAGTAATAACTTAATTAAAAGTATAAAACATGAATACACCACAGAAACGGCAATCCATTATATTGCGTGTTATGCAACGTTTTGGATTATTATTTCATTTTCAAATACACTTTTTTAGTTTATGGCTTAATCAATATATGAGTTTTGGTATATCGGTATTGACATTTGACAACTGCAATACAGATAGGTCATTATTCGGGATATTTTGGCAACAACAAGATAGACGATTATGGATAAGTTTATTATTTATCAATTATCGGTTCTATTTTTAAATGTTGCATAACGGTTACCTGTATGTGGCGTAGCCGACTGCGGGCTACTTTCCTGTCAAACCGAGATGAAGTAAATGCGGGAGATGACCCTATAATTACCTACAAAAGCGGCTATGACATATACAGATTGTTAGCAACTGGGCGTTGATTTTTAAGCCTGTTTTTCAGCTATTTAAAGGTTTTAGTCATTGTCTTTTCTGATTGCATGAACCTGTCAACGAAGTACAAATTTATTTTGTTTTTTGTGGGAGGGGAAACCCATAACCGCCCATAAAGGCGGTTACAAGGGCTGGCTTTGTAAGCTCTTTGGAAAGCTTTGGTCTCGAGTTGGCTCGTGTGGCTTGCCAATGTGCTTACAAATAGGGTGAGCTGTTTATTATCCTCTAATAGTTTTGCCCAACGCTTCTAATAGTTGTGGATTATCTTCTAATCCAATCTTCGCTACAGCATAGAATTCACTCATCCAGTCATCTATTTTTGCAAATGCCGCATCTTTCATTTTTGTAGCATCTTGAGATTCGCCCTTTTCTTTCAGATAAACTGCTCTTGCTGTTTCTAAATCTGATATTAGAGTGTTTGCTGCCGTGATGTCGGCTACGGATATTTTTAACCGGGCAAGTTTGCTTTGAATGTCAACGTCGATTGAAGCCACGCTATAAAATTTTTTTGCAGATTCAAGCCAATTTATATAAGTCCGGGGCATTATTCCTGTGATTGCTAATTTGTCAGCAGTTACTGAATCGTTGTGAAACACAACTTTTGCTTTTTTACGGTGAATGTTATAAGTATTCTCTAATTGAGCCTTTTTATTTGAAAAATCAGCATAGGCGGCAGATGTTTCATCATCTTCCGTTTTATTTGCAACATATGCAGTTCTGGTTTCAGTTAATAATGCTTTACCTTCTGCTATTTTCGCTGAATCATAGCCCAAGTCTGCCATGACTGCTGCAATTTCAGGTTGTAACTCTGCATTTTCTAATGCTACACGGTATAATTCCAATGTTTCTGAATCGGTAAGTTTTGTACGTGATGCCATAATTTTTGATTTTGGGTTTTATTATTTTACAATTACGAAATTCCTTTTTACAATTTTGTTTTTCGAACTTACAATTGCTTTTTCCCCACTAACATCATCACTATTCCTATTTGCAGCGAAATTTTACATTCTCACTTTTGAGCTTATCTTTCTTACAAATCTGATTTTCCTTTATTCAATTGGGATTTCCAAACAGCCATTCGCTATTTTCCTTTTTGTACAAGCGTTTATAAAACGAAATGTTAAATATACCGAAAAATAATAATATCAAAACTCTATGTTGTTATCAAATTCATTTTTGCAATTATGCCGATTGTCAGGGTTAAATTTGCATTACAAAATGACAATTCAACCCTTTAAAACTTATACTTCATTCCCAAAGTAATAACCTGCGTTTCGTAATAATTATCGGCAGTTAAATCAAAACCATCGCCAAAAATTGTTTTTCGAATGGCAAATGTATTTAACAAGTCGGTAGCTGACAGGCTTATTTCGGCCTTACCTTTCAAGGCTTGTTTCTTTAAGCCAAAATCAATTGAATATCTTTCCTTAATCTTTCCCTGCGGAATAATATTCGGTGCATAATACACAGCCGACAACTGAAAATTGGTTTGAAACGGCAATTCTAAATTGCTGTTTAGTTTAAAATTCCAGGTATTGCTTTTACTTTCTTCGAAACTAAAGGTTTGCGGATAGGGATAAATGCTTGTTCCTGAAAAAGCATTTATGGTGTTGGCGTACCAATTGAAACTTCCATTCATATCCCATTTTTCAGTAATTTTCTGTTCCAATGCAATTTCAAAGCCCAAATTTGTGCCTTTCCCTAAATTCTGTGGTATAGTGTTGATAATCGTCGTTGAAGCTGTAGTATCGTTTGTATAAACACGTTCAAAAATATCATCTATTCGACGATAAAACCCGGCAAAATAGATTGAACCATTATCCCATAAGGTTTTATATGCCAATTCGAAGGTTTGTGTAAATTGGGGCCGGAGGTACGGATTACCGGTTTTTAAAATCTCAGGGTCATCGTATTTTGGGAAAGGTCGCAATTCAAACTCTCCGGGACGGTCAATCCTCCGGTTGTAGAATGCTGAAATCCTGTTTTTATCATTTAGTTTAAGTGTTACCCTAATGTTTGGAAATAATTCAAGATAATTGTAAGCATCGTTTTTTGTATAATAAATATTTGCAGGGTCAATGTCGTAGCTAACCGTGGTTTGTTCTGCACGAATCCCGCCTTCAACATCAAAAGTTTTGCTTTCGTGAACAAGGTTTGCATAAACAGCGTAAACATCCTCGTTGTATTCCGACCACTCGCCTAAATTCGGGTCGAGAATTGAATTTACACCCGGATTGATTTTATAGGAAATAGGTATTTTTCGTAGCTGAACTTTCGAGCCTACCTCAAAACGACCCGAACGCAAAGGTTTAACGTAATCAAGGTTTAAGTCTGTCACAATCTCGTCAACCAATAAATGGGTTTCATCGGTCGAATTTCTAACGGCACTTGAATCGGTAAATGGGAACAATTCATCTTCCCCACCTTTGGTATATAAAAATCCTGCTTCAATTGTATGCCCCGGTTCTTTAAAAGCATGTGAAAAATTTGCCGCATAATTGATAAAACGGGTATTTTCATCTTCTGCCCATGTCCAAAACCGCTTTCTGCTGCCATCAGAGGCATAATCATACGGAACGTGTCCCCGGTCAATATGATATTCGTCCTCGAACAATGCAAACAAAGTCAATTTGTTGTTGTCATCAATAAACCAGTCGAACCCTCCTTTTATATTATAAAGCTGCTGTGTGCGGTTTTCAAGAAACTGCGAGTTAATATCCGGGTTACCGTTGGTATAGGTGCGGGTTGTAAATTCGTTTGTATTCACCCTTTTTCTTACCATACCGTCCGACTGTAAAAACAAGTTGATATTTTTTGAACGGTAATTTATGTTCACAGCAGGATTTAGCTTCGGAGTGAAGGAATATTTATCCATAATGTTGGGCAGGTTTTCTTTTCGGCTTGTTAATTCACCAACACCAATATTTAAACCTATGTCGCCATTAAAACCCGATTCGTTTTCCTTTTTATAAATAATATTCACAATGCCTGCCAACCCTTTTGAATCGTATTTTGCCGATGGGTTGTTTATGATTTCAATACGCTCAATATTTGAAGCCGGAATATTCTCAAGTCCTTTTTGATTGCCAAAACCTGTGAGGCTCGATTGCTTCCCATCAATCAATACCGTTACTTTGTCACTTCCCCTCAGCAATACTTTTCCTTCCGGGTCGATGGTTATTCCGGGAAGGTTACGCATAGCATCCATAGCCGAACCACCAGCTTGTGAAATGTTATTTTCAATATTGAAACTCTTTTTATCTAAACCAGAACTAACAATTTCACGTTTTGCAGAAACGATTACTTCGTCGATATTTTCAGACGATGTTTGAAGCTCAATCTTTCCTAAATCAAAAGTTTCATTTAGTTTTCCAACCAAAACAGGAATTGTCTTTGTTTCATAGCCAATAAATGAAATGTTAATCGTATAGTTCCCTTCATTTAATCCTTTCAATACAAACCGACCATCGTCCTCGGTAATAATCCCGGTGAGCACTTTGTCGCTCTTATCCGCTAAAAGTATAACATTGGCGAACGGAATGGGATTTTTAGTTGATTGTTCAATGACCCTGCCTGAAATAACGGCATTTTGTGAATATGCCTGTATGGCTATAATCGAAGCGAAAAGGATTAAATAAAACGGTTTCATTACTTATTTTTTAGAATTAAACATGTGCGAATGTACCTGCCAATTCTGAAAAAAATTAGAATGTGTTTAATTGAATAAAATTGTAAAGGAGTGTTTATTCGGGGCGTTAAACTGGTAGGAAATTTTAAAGTTCAGGCTATCACAAATTTTTTTAACAATAGCCAGTCCTAGTCCTACACTTTCGGCATGGGTTGATTGTTTATAAAACCGTTCGAATACCTTGTCTTCCGGCAATGGAGAGTTACTTCCCGTATTTGAGATACAAAAAGTGTTATTCTTAAAATATACTTCTATCAACCCATCTCTAACATTGTATTTTATTGCATTTGTCATAAGATTGAATAACAACGAATGCACCAATTGAGGATTTGAATCAATTGATTTATTTTCAGAAACGAACGAGGAAAAATGAATTCCCATTAGCTTAATGTGTTCGTCAAACGCTTCGTACACTTCATTCATTACTTCCGATACAACGATTGTTTCTGTTTTATTAAACTGTTTGTTCTCAATTTTGGCAAGCAACAATAAATTCCTGTTTAACTTTGACAAAAGGCTTATGTTCCTGTCAATTTTATTAATTATCTCTGATTGGTTTTGATTGATTTGATTATCCTGTGCAAGCAAATCAAGCTGATTTTTAACAACGGCAAGCGGCGTTTGGGTTTCGTGGGCAGCGTTTTCGGTAAATTCTTTCTGGGCTTTATAAATTTGGATATTTGTAGCTGTAAGGTGCTGCACCGATTGATTCAGTTGATTAAACTCTTCAACATCCGATGGTTCAACTTCAATTTGTTCTTCGCTGTCAATTTTGTATGTTCTTAATTTGGATAATATAAAGTAAAAAGGCTTCCATATTTTTCTCGAAAAGTAACTGTTTAGTAATATTATCCCCAAAAGAAGGAGAATAAAAAAGGTGACTTGAACAAGCACAATCCCTTGTATCAAATCCCTGCTTTCAACTAAATCTTTACGCACAATTATTTTGTACCAGGCATCATTCACCTTTACAATCGATGTTAATTCCCTGAAAGGTTCAATGTGCAGCCGGGTTTCATCATAAAAATTATTGTCGTATATAGAATCCTTCGCGGTATTGTCATCGATTAAGGGAATTACCTCGATTCCAACATCAAAGTTTCCGGCTAATTGTGAAAAGCGTGAAATGGATGTTGAATCAAGATTGTTGTTTGTCAATCCTTTTACAATCTTCTCCTTTTGATAAACGAGTGATTCATCGACATCTGTTATCCATAAATCCTGAACAAGATAATAAATGACAGGAATACTAACGATAAAAATAATGAGCGAAAATATCAGGTAAATCCTGAGTGTCTTATGCAGAAGTTTCATTCTTGCCCGGTTTCAAATTTGTACCCCATTCCATAAATTGTTTTGATATAATCTGTACAACCTGCCTGTTTCAATTTCTTTTTTAAGTTTTTCACGTGAGCGTAAACTACATCAAAGTTATCAAACAGGTCGGCGTTATCGCCCATTAAGTGTTCAGCAATAGTACCTTTTGTTAACACCCTTTTAGGGGAAGACATAAAAAACAGTAGTAAATCAAATTCTTTAGGCGATAATTTGTCAACTTTTAGTTCTTTGCAAAACACTGCTTTTTCAACAAGGTTTACGGTAATGTCACCTAATTGAAGCAGGTTATTTCCGTTAAATTTTTTTCGGCGGATAACGGCCATAATCCGCATGGAGAGTTCAGCTAAATGAAAAGGTTTGGTAAGATAATCGTCTGCCCCAATTACAAGCCCTTTTAATTTGTCATCGAGCGAATCTTTTGCCGAAATTATTATTACGCCATCCTGTTTGTTAAGCCGTTTAAGTTCTTCTAAAACAGTAAAACCGCTTCCATCGGGGAGCGAAATATCAAGCAGGATACAATCGTATTCGTAAAGTTGAATCTTCTCAAAAGCCTTCTCAATATTGTAAGCCATTTCACAAATGTACCCTTCTACTGAAAGATACTTGGAGGTACTTTCAGCTAAGTCTGTATTATCTTCAATGATTAGAAGTTTCATTTATTAGTGTTTACGACAAAGATAAAAAAACATGATTCGAATTTCAGTTTAAAAATTGTGCTATTTTTGCAACAGGCAATGAGGTCTGCCATAACCGCCTTTCTCCTGAAAGGCTGATGACTTCTACCATAAAAATAGTTTAAAACTTATATTTTAAATTTATGGTAAAGTCATTGCTAATAGTCGGTTTCGGAGGTTTTGTTGGTACAGTCTTTCGCTTTCTAATCTCCCGTTATATTCAGGTTAATTATGTTTCGGTTTTCCCTTGGGGAACTTTTCTTGTCAATATTTTTGGAAGTTTGTTGATTGGGATTTTTTTCGGTCTTTCCGAAAAAGGAAATATACTCACGCCTGAATGGAGGATTTTTTTAACTGTTGGTATTTGTGGTGGATTCACAACATTCTCAAGCTTCGCAGACGATGCTTTCATACTACTACAAAATAAAGAATGGCTTCGTTTTGCTGGTTATCCCACTTTCAGCTTTTTCCTTGGATTAAGCGCAGTTTTTATCGGACGGACACTAATAAAACTTATTTGATATGAAAAGTAATACAACTGCTATTTTATTAAGGATTTTTATCAGTTCAACCGATAAGGCAGGAACTGAGGTACTGTATGAAGACATTGTATTTAAAGCAAAAAAAGCTGGACTTGCCGGAGCTACGGTATTAAAAGGAATGTTAGGATTTGGTGCCAGTTCAATAATCCATTCCTATAAATTTTGGGAGGTAACCGAAAAAATTCCAACGCTTATTCAAATTGTGGACGAAGAAGAAAAAATCATGGTTTTTTTCGAAACCATTCGCCCAACGTTGGAATCTATGCGTTATGGATGCTTAGTAACTACTCAACAAGTAAATGTATTGTTATATAAATCCGGTCAGAAGAAAATATTTGACCTTTAAAAAAACTGAATATGAAAATCGAAAAAGTAAATGCAATTGAAATCCTCGATTCAAGGGGCAACCCTACAGTTGAAGTGAATTTAAAATTAGAGAATGGGGTTCAAGCCCGGGCAATGGTTCCAAGTGGCGCATCAACCGGAGAGCGGGAAGCTACAGAACTTCGGGACGGTGATAAAAAGCGATACGGTGGTAAAGGCGTATTAAAAGCCGTTGAAAATGTGAACAAAATTATTGCAAAAGAACTGGAAGGTAAATGTTTTGTCAATCAGCGTGAATTAGATTACCGAATGATTGAACAGGATGGAACTCCAAATAAGTCGAAATTCGGGGCTAATGCTATTCTCGGAGTGTCAATGGCTTATGCCCGTGCCTGTGCGTTAAATGCTCAGGTTCCATTGTATCAGTCTTTGGGAGGAAGCAATGCCC
Source organism: Paludibacter sp. (assembly GCA_003250325.1). GTDB lineage: Bacteria > Bacteroidota > Bacteroidia > Bacteroidales > Paludibacteraceae > Paludibacter. The sequence continues at coordinate 2,040 of QKGU01000361.1, read as the reverse complement.
ATGTTTTACCGGTTCCATGCATGAACATTATTAATGGAGGAAAACATGCCGATAATAATGTGGACTTTCAGGAATTCATGATTGCCCCGCATGGTGCGCTATCGTTTACCGAATCTATCCGCATGGGGATTGAAGTGTTTCATACCCTGAAAGGAGTGTTAAAAGCGAAAGGTTATAGCACCGGCGTTGGCGACGAAGGCGGTTTTGCCCCCGACCTCAAATCGAACGATGAAGCGGTGGAGGTTATCCTCGAAGCCATTGTGAAAGCAGGATTTAAACCGGGAGATGAAGTGAGTATTTGTCTTGACCCTGCTGCCAGCGAACTTTGGGAAGATGGTAAATATAAAATGTTTAAAAGCACGGGCAAATTTTTATCAAGCGATGAAATGGTTAAACTTTGGGAAAGCTGGGCTAACCAATATCCAATAGTTCTATTGGAAGACGGATTGGCTGAAAACGATTGGGATGGATGGAAAAACCTAACACAAACTTTAGGCAATAAAATAGAAATTGTTGGAGATGACTTGTTTTGCACCAATAAAACTATTTTAGCCGAAGGTATTTCAAAAGGTGTGGCTAATTCCATCCTTATTAAACTTAACCAAATTGGCACTGTAACCGAAACACTCGAAACCATCGAACTGGCATTTAAAAATTCGTACAATTGTTTCGTTTCACACCGCAGTGGGGAAACCATTGACAGCTTTATTGCCGACCTTACGGTTGCTGTAAATGCCGGTCACCTGAAAACCGGTAGCGGCTGCCGTGGAGAACGTATTGAAAAATTTAACCAGCTTATGCGAATTGAAAACGAACTGGGAAAAGCATCTAGTTTTGCAGGTAAAAAGGCATTTAAAAACGCATAATTTATTTAAAGGGGGAAGTATTCTTCCCTCTTTTTTATCTTTTGGAATTATGAAGATTGTAAAGAAAACACCGTGGGCGTTTATTATATTGATAGGTATTGTAAGTCTTTTTTCTGACATGACTCACGAAGGAGCAAGAAGTATAACCGGACAATTTCTTGGCATGTTGGGCGCAAGTGGTGCAGTTGTTGGTTTTGTTGCAGGTTTTGGCGAACTTATGGGTTATGCTATCCGATTGTTTTCAGGTATTCTTGCGGATAAAACGAAAAGATATTGGACAATAACATTTGCAGGATATATAATTAACCTACTTGCCGTACCTGCACTTGCACTTGCCGGAAGCTGGCAAATGGCGGCATTATTGATGATTTTAGAGCGAACGGGAAGAGCAATCCGTAATCCTTCGAGGGATGTAATGCTTTCGCACGCATCATCTTCCATTGGACATGGCAAAGCATTTGGTGTTCACGAGGCTCTCGACCAAATAGGAGCAGTTATGGGACCACTTATTGTTAGTGCAGTGTTTTTCTTTTCGGGCGATTATTCCAAATCGTTCGGAATATTACTTATTCCGGCTTTACTGGCTTTAACAATTCTTGTTTTTGCAAGGTTAAACTATCCTAAAACCGAACATTTAGAAGTTAAAAACGGTACTATTCTTACTGTTTCTTCTAAAAAGTTTTATTGGATTTATCTGGCTGCTGTTTCACTTATTGCAGCAGGTTTTGCCGATTATCCGCTTATAGCCTTTCACTTTAATAAAACAGGGCAGGTTACAACTGAATGGATTCCTGTAATGTATGCTGTTGCAATGGGTGTTGATGCTTTAGCGGCTTTGTTACTGGGTAGGTTGTTTGATAAACACGGTATAAAAGTTTTAATTGGGAGTACGTTACTTTCTCTGTTATTTGCTCCATTAGTGTTTATGGGTAATTTTTATACAGCCATTGCCGGAATGGTCTGTTGGGGCGTAGGCATGGCTGCACAGGAATCGGTTGTAAGGGCTGTACTTTCTTCGATACTTCCTTCTACTAAAAAAGCTACTGGATTTGGTGTTTTCAATGCTACTTTTGGATTGTTCTGGTTTTTAGGAAGTTTTATTATGGGGTGGCTCTATGATTTGTCGGTTATCTGGCTTATAATCTTTTCAGTGTTTATGCAATTAGCATCAGTC
>QKGU01000047.1 GCA_003250325.1 Paludibacter sp. | reverse complement strand
TGATAATATCTTATTTTACAAAAATAGTTATAATTATCTGTTCACTAAATTCATAGTAAATTGATTATTGTTCTTTCACAATTAAATTTTTACCTTTGCACTCCAATTTTGCATAAAAATGAAAATTTCAAACATAGAGTTTCCCGATAAACCACTCTTCCTTGCTCCAATGGAGGATGTTACTGATCCGGCTTTCCGGTTATTGTGTAAACGTTTCGGAGTGGATATGGTTTATACGGAATTTATTTCGGCGGATGCGTTGATACGGAATGTAAACCGTACCACTCAAAAACTGACCATTTACGATGAAGAACGTCCGGTTGCTATTCAACTTTATGGACGTGAAGCAGATGCCATGGCAGAAGCTGCAAAGATTGCGGAAGAAGCAAACCCTGAAATAATCGATTTGAATTTCGGTTGTCCGGTGAAAAAAGTTGCCGGAAAAGGGGCAGGAGCAGGGCTGTTGAGAGATATTCCGAAAATGCTGGAGATAACCTCTGAAGTAGTGAAAGCCGTAAAAATTCCTGTAACGGTGAAAACACGTTTGGGCTGGGACGAAGACAATAAAGTCATTGTTGATTTAGCCGAACGACTTCAGGACTGCGGAATAGCGTCCCTGGCTATTCATGGTCGTACCCGTTCGCAAATGTACAAAGGCGATGCTGACTGGACATTGATAGGTGAAGTAAAAAATAATCAGCGAATGCATATTCCGATTATTGGAAATGGTGATGTTACAACTCCTGAACGTGCTGCCGAATGTTTCGACAAATACGGTGTTGATGCCGTTATGGTTGGTAGAGCGGCCATTGGTCGTCCCTGGATTTTTGGCGAAATGAAACAGTATTTTAAAACCGGAGAAGCAAGAAATCTACTTTCGTTTGAAGAGAAAAAAGCTATTTTAAAAGAGCATATTATTGCATCGGTAAAATGGCTCGATATTGATGAAGCAACTGACATAAAAACTGTTTCCGATCAACGATTAAAAGGAATTATACACAGTCGTCGACATTTGGCTGCAACGCCCGTTTTCAAGGGAATACCTAATTTCAAAGAAACACGTATTGCCATGTTGAGAGCAGAAACGTTGAACGAACTTTTTGCAATAATAGATGGCGTGATTGAACCGAATTTGATATTATAATGTTATTATTTTCAATTATATAATTAATTAAAAATATTTAAATGAAAAAACTATTTTTATCACTAATTGCATTAATGCTTATGACTACAGCCTGCAATTCAAATAAAGATGCTGCTGTAACATCAGGCATCGATTTGACAAATCTCGATACCACTGCAGTACCGGGAGTAGATTTTTATCAATATGCATGTGGCGGATGGATGAAGAAAAATCCACTTACAGGTGAGTATGCACGTTTTGGAAGTTTTGATAAACTGGCCGAAAATAACCGCGAACAACTGAAAGGACTCATCGAAGAAATAGCTTCGAAACCTGCAGAAAAAGGAACTGTTGAGCAAAAAATTGCTGATATCTACAATCTGGCAATGGACAGCGTAAAATTGAATGCTGATGGATATGAGCCAATAAAAGCTGATTTACAAAAAATTGCTGAAATCAAAACTGTATCGGATATTTTAAAATTGACCCCAATACTTTCAGTTGAAGGATTGGATCCATATTTTGCAGTATATGTGGCTGCTGACCCGATGAACAGCACCATGAATTTGGTTCAGACATACCAAAGTGGGATTAGTTTGGGACAGCGCGATTATTATCTCGAAAATGATGATCACACCAAAGATATTCGTGAAAAATATAAAACGCATATTGTAAAAATGTTCCAATTGGTAGGTTTTACAGAAGAAGCTGCACAGAAAAATATGCAGGCTGTGATGAATATCGAAACCCGTTTGGCTAAAGCTGCGTATGATAAAGTAAAGTTGCGCGATCCTCATGCGAATTACAATAAAATGTCGGTAGACGATTTGCAAAAGTTAGTTCCTGAAATCAACTGGAAAGAATATTTGGCTGCATTAGGATTGAAAGATACGAAGGAAATAAGCGTTTCTCAGAAAGAATCGTTAGTAGAAGTAGGAAAAATTATAGCTACGGAGCCAATAGCTGCTCAAATTGCGTATTTGCAATGGAAATTGATTGATGGTGCTGCTTCCTATTTAAGTGATGAAATCTACGCTCAAAATTTCGATTTCTTTGGTAAGACACTTTCCGGTAAAAAAGAGCAGTCTCCAAGATGGAAACGTGCGGTTAGTAATGTTGATGGAGTATTGGGTGAAGCAGTCGGACAAATGTATGTTCAAAAATACTTCCCGGCAGCTGCAAAAGAACGTATGTTGAAACTGGTAGGCAATCTTCAGAAATCATTAGCAGAAAGAATTAATGCTCTCACCTGGATGGGCGATTCTACTAAAGTAAAAGCTAACGAAAAGTTGAGTGCGTTTATAGTCAAAATCGGTTATCCTGATAAATGGAGAGATTATTCTTCGCTGGAAATAAACAAAGAATCTTATTATGCTAATATACGTCGTGCTAATCAATTTGAGACTGCTTACAGATATGCAAAAGCAGGAAAAGAAGTAGATAAATCGGAATGGCAAATGACTCCTCAAACGGTGAATGCTTACTATGATCCTTCAACCAACGAAATCTGTTTCCCTGCCGGAATTCTTCAATATCCGTTCTTTGACATGAATGCTGACGATGCGTTCAACTACGGAGCTATTGGAGTGGTTATCGGGCATGAAATGACGCATGGTTTCGACGATCAGGGTTGTCAGTTTGATAAAGAAGGAAACCTGAAAAACTGGTGGACTGCCGATGATAAAAAACATTTTGACGAAAGAGCAGCTGGTTTGGCAAATTATTTCGATTTGATTGAAGTAGCTCCCGGAGTTAAAGCAAATGGTAAATTCACTTTAGGTGAAAATATAGCTGATCAGGGTGGTTTGCATGTATCGTTCCAGGCTTTCCAAAATGCAACGAAGAACTCACCGTTGGGCGTTATAGATGGATTTACTCCTGAGCAACGTTTCTTCCTTTCTTATGCCAATGTATGGGCTGGCAATATTCGTCCTGAAGAAATTCTGCAACGCACAAAATCAGATCCTCACTCGTTAGGAAAATGGCGCGTAGATGGTGCTTTACCACACGTTGATGCATGGTATACAGCTTTTGGAATTAAAGAAGGAGACCCAATGTATTTGTCGGCTGATAAAAGGGTAAGTATTTGGTAATAATAATGATAAAAAATAAGGCAGAATCAAAAGATTCTGCCTTATTTTTTATAGCCAATTGAGATTTTAGTTTTTAATCAATTTGTAAGTTTCAAGATTTAATTTCACTATATAAATTCCTTTATTCAAATAGCTTACATTTATATAATCGTTACCTTGTACAGATTTCGACAAAATCAAATTTCCACTCAAATCGTAAATAGAAATCAATGATTTTTTTTCACTCATGTTTATGGTAAATCCATCTGTTGTTGGATTTGGATACAATGCAATTTCTGTTGTTTCATTCGTATCAAATTCTGTAGTTATACCGCCTATTTGAGTAACAATTATTGTTTTACTTTGGACACCATTTGCAGATAGCGTTACGTTTGCAGTTCTGGTTGCATTACCAGTATTTGCAGTTGCTGTAAGTATCAACGTTTGATTTCCGGAATAAGGATATGGATTTGGCTCTTGTACTGCTTTTGCGATACCCTTGATACTTTGCGGTGCAGTAACACTTACACTTAACCAGTTTTGATCCGAAATTGCACCCCAATAAGTGTTTGAGTTTACCGACATAGATGCATAGCTTCTTTCTTCTTTACCAAGTTGTAACTCAGTTTCATCAACGTCAAGTGTAAGTGTAAAAGTTGAAAAAGAAACTTCTTCACCATAACTTGTTCCTGCTTCATTAGTAGCATATGCCTTTAGATAGTAGGTGGTATTATTTGCCAAACCAAATATAAAGCTGGAGAAACCACCGGTAGTGGAAGTTGCTCCTTTATTTATTTTACTGTCATTAATTGTCGGATTTCCGGTTGTATTCCAACAAAAACCATATGCAGTTGGATTTGGAACTCCTAAATCAGTAATTGTGCCGTTCGCAGTGGCTATTATAGTCGAGACATTAGTAACAGCCTGAGTAGTTACTGTCGCCAATTTTGCCAGTGTTTTTACAGAAATAATGTTTGAATTTGTACCTTGTCCGGTTACAGAAGTTTTATCGGCCACTAACTTATAGTAATAGGTGGTGTTTGGCGATAATCCGGTAACAGTTTCAGAAGTTGCAGGAGCAATTGTTTTTGGATTGTAGCCAGTTACCGGATTAGTAAATGCTTCATCGGTTGCAATGTAAAGCAAATAATTATCAACAATGCCTACTATTGGTGCTGTCCAGTTTGCAGCAAAACCGCCGATTGTAATGTTTGTAGTTTCAGTGGCTGTTGGAAGAACCATTGCATAGCTTTCAATCCAGTTAGAAGTTGTTCCGGTCAAAGCAAAACCATTCAAAGTTCCATTGTAAGCGCTAGAACTTATATCCGATACGCTGGTGACTCCAGCATTATTTCCATTGGCAGTACCTGCATTAAAATTGTAATATCCTAATAATCCAAAAGATAATGGATTTGTAGTGTTAATCATATCTGTAAAAATTTCTTCTTGAGTTCGAACTTTATTCCATATTTTCATTTCATCAATCGATCCTTTAAAATATGAACTTGAATCACCTCTTTTTCCGATAACAAATGCATTTGGAGTGCCTTTTAGAGTTGTGCTTAGAGGACTGCCACCATTGTTTACAAGAGCTACTTCTACGCCGTTAATACACATTTTAGCCAATGAGGCTGATGGACTGTAAACAACTGCAATGTGTGTCCATACCCCGACTTTAAGGACATTTACTGCATCAAGATACACTCCTGTGCTTGGAATAAATCGAATATTATTTGCAGTACCTCCTGTTTGAATTTCCATTTGTTCTAATTTTTTCCCACAAATAAATTGAATGTCAGTTGCAGAATTAGGATCCCATTTTATCCATGTTTCAATAGTGAATTCGGTTAAACTACCATCATTGTCAGCTGTTGAGACATAATCGTCTATTCCATCAAAGTTCAAGGCATTTCCTGGCTCCGATATTACCTGCAAAGCTTTAAAACTTCTTGGATTGTTTGCTGAGACATTACTTGTAAGTTTTGAACTTACTTGTGCAATGTTTTTCATGCAAAATCCAGTGAATACAAACAATATTATAATACTCAATTTTGTCATTTTTTTCATGCTAATAATTTTTGAGTTTATATAAATCCGTTTTTTAGTTGAAATCGCTAAAATAAATTCTACAAACGTATATGATCAAATAAAAGTTTATAGTAATTTAAATGTCGTTATTTAACTCGTTTTTATGCAAGTAATTATAAGTTTTATCACAAGTTAAATTTATATTATTTTAAAGATAATTATAAACTTTATCAATATAAATAAATGAAATAGATTTGATAACTTTATTTTTTAATTAATTAAAATACAGATATTTATAGTTGTTTTTTCTTTTTTCTTTTTTCTTTTTTCTTTTCTATATTATCAGATTGTGTAATATTGATATTTTTAAATCAGACAGCTAACTGATATTTAAGCAAGAAAAATGAACTGTAGTATTTTTAGCAACATTTATTTGGTATAGAAAGAGAGTTTGTAGTATAAATTTGGAGATTTTAAAATTGAATTATTAACTACAATTTGTTATGGATAGTTTGAATAGGGTGGGTTGGTTTTATAAGGTGATTGTAAGTTCATATATAAAAAAATAAGGCAGAGCCTCATCGTCTGCCTTATTCCTTTTTCTATTGTAAGATTTCTTACTTTCTTTTATTTTCCGATAATTTATCGGTTTTCCGTGAGCTTTAATTTCCTCTTCACGGCTTTGTTTTCTGGTAGCTTTAACTTGTTCCAGAATAGAGTTCTTCTTTTTCTGTTTCATATTAAATAGATTATAGAGCCAAGATGTTAAAATCAAGAGTCATAATTATTAATTATCAAATCATCACATTATCACATCAACGTATTATCACATTTCTTTCACCGTTTTCCTTTTCTTCAATATCTACATTTACGAGCGAATCGGGTAGGATAGGAGCAATGTTCTCCGACCATTCGATGAAACAAAGGTTACCGCTATATAAATATTCTTCAGCACCAAAATCCAATGCTTCCTGAATTTTATTGATTCGATAACAATCGAAATGATAAATTATTCGTCCTTCGGCAGCTTCGTATTCATTAACAATAGAAAAAGTTGGAGAGTTCACCGTTTCTTTCACACCCATTGTTTCACATATTGCTTTAATGAAAGTTGTTTTACCTGCTCCCATTTTTCCGTTGAATGCAAAAACAGTTCGATCTCCAATAAGATCAATAAAATTTTTTGCAACGTTGTTAATATCTTCGAGTGAATTTATTTCTAAAATTTGCATAATTATTTTAACCCTTACATCAGGGATTGAATTCGTTGATTTGTTGTTGAACCTATTTTTCGCTTAATTGCTATTTTGAGCATTTATGGGCTCTTTATTTCTGTGCAAAGATACGTCTAATTTCAAATATTCAAATCTCAGGACTTCAAATTGCTGTTGAAATAGTTGTAAATAATTGATCCTCTGTTATTTCCGATAATTTCTGAAATTTCTTCAAGTGTTGCCTTCTGGATGCGTTTTACGCTTTTGAAGTGATTTATCAGATCATTTTTCGTTTTTTCACCGATTCCGGTTATCGAATCGAGTTCCGAAGCTATTTGCGACTTGCTTCTTTTGTCACGATGGAAAGAAATAGCAAATCGATGCACTTCATCCTGCATGGAAGCTAAAAGTTTAAAAAGTGGGTCATTTATTTTAAGACCAATTTCTCTTGGCGGAAATCCAAATAGTAGTTCGCGCGTACGATGTTTATTGTCCTTTGCCAGACCTGCAATTGGAATGTTAATTTCTAGTTCGTCTTCAACTACTTGCCGAATCACTTCCATTTGTCCAATTCCACCGTCGGCAATAATCAGATCGGGTAGTGGAGTTTCTTCCGATATCATCCGTGAATAGCGGCGACGAACAACTTCTTTCATCGAAGCATAATCATCGGGACCAATAACGGTTTTGATGTTGTATTTGCGATAATCTTTTTTCGATGGTTTTGCTTTTTTAAATACAACACATGCAGCAACAGCATCAGATCCTGAGATATTGGAATTATCGAAACATTCGATGGTCATTGGAGGCTTTTCCAGATGCAAGGCATCCTGAATGTTCTTTAACATCTGAATTGCCCGTTGATCAGGATTTAATTTTTCAGCTTGCTTGAGTTTATCCAATTTGTATTGCCGTACATTTTGAAGAGCAAGATCCAATAACTTTTTTCTGTCACCACGTTGCGGAATAACGATAGTTGCATCTTTTACAAGAGAATTTATCTCGAATGGAACGACAATTTCTTTTGAATTACTTTGCAGGCGCTCCCTTAATTCAACAATTGCCAACGCAAGAATTTCAGCTTTGTCTTCATCCATTCGTTTTTTATATTCAATGGTGTAACCCTGAATAATTGCACCTTTTGAAATACGAAGAATATTTACGAATGCAGAATTCTCATTTTCATCATAAGCAAATACATCTGTGTTAGCAACAACTGTATTTGCAATGATTGATTTTGATTTGTAGTTTTCAATTAGGTCATATTTCAACTTTAATAGATGCGCCTCCTCAAATTTATATTCGGATGCTAATTGCTTCATCTCATCGTAGAGAAGTTTACTAATTTCGTTTGCATCCCCTTCAATAATTTGTCTGACTTGTTCAATTGTCTTTCTGTATTTTTCCACACTTTCCTTTGCTTCGCAAGGACCGTTACATTTATGGATATGATATTGCAGGCAAACTTTGAATTTCCCTGCATTGATATTTTCTTTGGTAAGGGGTAGTTTGCAAGTCCGAATCGGAAATAATTCGTGAATAATTTCCAAAAGCGAGTTGATGGTGTAATTCGAACTGTAGGGGCCAAAATACCGCGATCCATTTTTAATTATATTTCTGGTTTTAAAAATACGGGGGAAAAGTTCATTAGTAATACAAATACTTGGATAAGTTTTTCCGTCTTTTAATAATACGTTGTATCTGGGTTGATGAACTTTGATAAGATTATTTTCTAAAAGCAGTGCATCTTCTTCTGTGTCTACAACTATATATTTTAAAGAGGCGATGTTTTTTACTAGTACATTTGTCTTGCCTGAATCATGTATTTTGTTGAAATAGGAGGAGACTCTTTTTTTTAGATTTTTGGCTTTTCCTACGTATATTATTTCTTCGTTTACATTGAAATATTGATACACTCCTGGTTTGTCCGGGAGTGAAGATACTTGTTGTTTTAATACTTCCGATGAAATCATGATCCATAATATTTGTGTTCCACGTGAAACAATCGTTGCGGTTTGTTATAATTGTTCCACGTGAAACATATTTTTATCGGCCCAAAAGTACAAGCAAAATGTTTATGTCGCTCGGTGAAATACCCGGTATTCGACTGGCTTGTCCGATGGTTTCGGGCGCAATACGAGTGAGTTTTTGTCTTGCCTCTGTCGAAATTGACTGTATGGAATTGTAATCCAGTCTTCCAGTTAAAGGAATATGCTCCAGTCTTAGAAGCTTTTCGGCAATCAATTTTTCTCTCTCAATATATCCTTCGTATTTCAAAAGAACTTCGGTGGCTTCGACAATTTCTTCTTTTCTGGTTTTGATGCCGTCTGTTTTTTCTTTTAATGCGGGAACTGCTTCTGCCAGATCTGTAATGCCAAGCTGTGGACGCAAGACAAGATCGCTAAGTTTACAGCCATGCTTCAATTCTGACGAGCCAATTGAATTTAAAAAGTCATTTATTTTTGCTGGTTTAATAGAGTAACTTTCGATGAATTCGCGAAGGTTTGCTTGTTCCTGTTTCTTTGTTTGTAGTTGATCGAAACGATCTTTTGTTGCTAATCTCAGATTATAACCTTTTTCGGTTAAGCGCATATCTGCATCATCTTGTCGGAGAATAAGACGATATTCAGCGCGGGAAGTAAACATACGGTATGGCTCATCAACTCCTTTTGTTACTAAATCGTCGATAAGAACGCCGATATATGCTTCATCTCTACCTAAAGTAAATGGAGATCCACCATGACAATTTATGTGTGCATTGATTCCTGCTATCAGTCCTTGTCCTCCTGCTTCTTCGTAACCAGTAGTTCCATTGACTTGTCCGGCAAAGAATAGATTCTTGATTAGTTTCGTTTCCAGCGTGTGTTTTAGTTGAGTTGGATCGAAAAAATCATATTCGATGGCATAACCAGGGCGATAAAGCTGAGCATTTTCAAGTCCGTGAACTGTGTGGATTGCATCTATTTGAACCTGGAGTGGGAGAGAAGATGAAAATCCATTCAGGTAATACTCTCTGGAATCAACTCCTTCTGGCTCTAAAAAGAGTTGATGAGAAAGCTTGTCTGCAAAAGTAACTATTTTAGTTTCTATACTTGGACAATATCGTGGACCAATACTCTGTATTTGTCCGTTGAAAAGAGGGGAAAATTCAAGTCCTTTTCTCAATTCTTCGTGAGTAGTTTCGTTTGTATAAGTTATCCAGCAGCTTTGCTGCGGAAGATCACGTTTTACTTCTTC
>QKGU01000404.1 GCA_003250325.1 Paludibacter sp. | reverse complement strand
CAGAAAAGCTCAACTTCAGGCCGAATTTGAAAAAATGTGTGCTGAACATCCACTTCCTGTTGCCTTTGCCAATCTGAATGAAGTAAAAGACAAAGCATACATGATCAAAAATAAAGCAACCGGTTTGTTCTTTGATTTTCCTGGTGTTAATCCAATGAATGCGAAAGCTGGTGATAAATTAGGAGTGTTTGGTTTTGACAATAACTCGGTAAAAAATCAAGGATTTGACAGGGTTTATCGCGTCGAAACCTGCGAAACAGAACCAGAATATGTCTTTATTCATCCTCAACACACCAATATGGTTTTGGACATTACAGGAGGCAATTTGAATATCGGAACTCCAATCCAGATTTGGGATTTGACTAAATCAACTTCGCAAATGTTTAAGTTACAACCAGTAGATGGAGAAGCAAATACCTATTTCATAAAAACAAAAAATGGCTTATGTCTTGAAATTCGTCCAACCTCTCCTGCAGTAACTTTAGGTCAATTCAGAGCCAGTGATAACCAAAAATGGAAATTCGAGGATTTTAATCCACAAAACATTGCTCAACCGGCAGTAGGTGCATATGCAATACAATGTGTAGAAGGTGGTCAATTTTGGGATTTCCCAGGAGCTTATCCAACAGTAAGAGAAAACAAATTGCAACTTTGGTCTCCAGGAAATGCTATTGGTGACCGTACAATGAAAATTTCAAAATTAGGCGATTATTATTTAATTCGACCAAATCATCACCCAAGCAACTTACTGACTGCTACAAAAAAAGATGGTCAGTTAACCGATGAAGCTGGCAACAAAAATGACAATCAACAATTTACATTCGAATACGGAGGTCTACCTTTATCTTATTGCATTTTAAATAAGGCAACTAATCAATTGATCACAGCTAATGGAAATCAAACAAGCCAAAATGGCTGTCCTGTAACATCTTGGAACAGATATGGAGGTATGAATCAAAGCTGGCGGCTTTACGGACCATCAGCCGGTCAAACCCCAATACATGAAGGGACTTACTATGTTAAATGTGAACAAAGCAATAAATATTGGGATTTGGCAGGACAAGAAGCTGAAACAAACAAAAACGGTGCAAGAGCACAAATTTGGGATCAAGACGGTGGATATGATCGCAAAGTAACTTTCGAGCCTTGCAATGATGATATTGAATATTACAGAATAAAATTCGGAAATGGAAGATATCTTGATGTTAGCGGTTCTTGGAATATAACAGATATGAGTTTGACTAATCAGGCAAAATATCGTTCTGGTGCAAGCGACATAAAATTGAAGAAGGACAAAGGCGCAAAATTACAATGTTATGAATATGTGAACAATGATGCTCAGAAGTTCAAAGTAGTTCATCTTGGTAAAAATGTATTCGCAATCGTATCTAAGATTAATGGAAGAGCTGTTGATGTAAGCGGCGGTAAAATAAATGATAACGGACCTGATTTACAAATGTGGGACTGGGATCAAAATAATCCTTCTCAACGGTTTGTGTTTATAAACACAGCTAACAATCAGGTTTATAAATTCGAGTAAGCAAAAATCCACGTACAAATAATAAAGAGCAGGAGTTCCTTGACCGGAATTTCCTGCTTTTTTGTTATATTTTGTTAGATTAATATAGATTTACCCGTTGTAAATGTAAAAGAATAGAAAAATAATTTATATTTGTAAAATACAGTTGCTTTAACGAGAGTTAATCGAAATTTAAATCAGTTCTTTGACATAATTGTTTGATAAAAATCGTAACCTGATTTTCTTTGTTATTATAAATACCGACTAATTTGATCAACCTCAATTCACACTAATATTTATGAAAAAAATAATTCTATTTTGCTTTATATTATCTTTGTTTACAACAAGTTGTAAAGATGCAGGTCCGGTAGTTGAAGAAAACGGACTAACAAAAGATATTAACGACATTGTGCCTCAATCGATTATCGACGAAATGGAATCGTTAGATATGCCGATCTACACAGGAGCTAATCCACCGAATATTGGGTTAGGAACAACAGGAAAGAGTTACCTGGCATCACCTTTTATTTTAGTAAGCAGTAACATAACAAATGACACACCAGGCAGACAGTTTGGTGATTATTATTTTAAATTATATGATCAAAACAGTGACGATCTCACCATAAAACTAACTTACTCAAATAGCGGAGAAGAAGGAACGGGGCTCGGAGGCTATATCGTAGGAGACAATAATAAATTCAGTGTTTTTGCCGAAGTAAATTCTACCTATCTGGGGTCCGAAGCTGTATTAATTCACGTTATTTCCGGGACTTGGACTTCGAGTGGAATTAAAGATTTATACTTTGCTAATTTCATGCTAGACAACAAAGGAAATGCTGAAGGATACTGGATCGAAGATGGTGAAGGTCGAGTAATTTACGACAGCGATGGGTTGTCGGAAACAATAAGTTCCTTCAGTGCCCCTCAACAAAAAATAAAAAAACTGGGGCCAGCACTTACAAGAATTTCGGAGTAAAATTATTTACCTGCGTTTTTATCAAACAATTATTCCAACTCAAGTTTT
>QKGU01000407.1 GCA_003250325.1 Paludibacter sp. | reverse complement strand
TTTGCTGAGTATCTTTCTTCTTTGATAGCATAATATATTTGCAAGATTTATGCATCAAATATACTAAAACTTGCAGATATACACAACACTTTTAAGATTTATTTTACTGATAATCTTATGTTTATGGACTTTTTAAGGGTCGACGGATTAGGATAATTCTGGTACAACACTGCATTCTCCTGTGGTGGCTCAGGTACTATTGGTTCTATGGTGTTATTCCCGATTGGATTATGATTGCGTTTTACCATCTGCGGATTGTTGCTTGCATTGATACTAAGCGTACCTCCTGCCTTCACTTCAAATCCGGGTCCTAACTCTATGCTTTGGGAAATTTCGAAAGCGATATTTCTACCAGAATTGATAGTGGAGTTGCATATTGCTTCCCGTAATTTAATGGTTTTATCTTTATCGAAATTGTAGTTTGCATCGTAATGTACAGGTGGATAAAGTACATTGGTAATCTTAATTACAGGAGCAGTACTCACTAAATCTGAGTTTGTATACCCCCCGAAAAGCCAATAATTTATATGCATGTTTAAATAATCGGTTTCATAGGGAAAATAGCTGGAAGAATTACTGTCGGGTGTATAGGTTGCTCCACTTATTAAGTCGCCATCTATCCCTTTGTGTGCTCTAAAATCGACACTATTGTTTGTCCAATTGTAATAGGTGGTTGTCAGATCACCAGTATTATCAAGGTTGGCATTAAATTTATGTTCCCAATAGGGTGTCCCGCCATCATTTTTATGCATTGCAAATCCACCATTGTTCGTTGCTGCATTATCACCGAATTTAGAAAACTCAATATCTATTTCCCTTACGTTATCATTACTAGGGTTGTTATCGTAATATCTAAATAAAAAAGTACCAAAAACCAGATAAGGATGATTCAAATCCGGTCTACCTGATATGTAGTATTTATGCTCTCCGTAGGATGTATGTTCTACCGAATATAGTTCAGCACAAGTCCATTGACCTGCAGCATTTTTAGATAATTGAAGTACAAGAGTTGTTCCATCATTATCCAGATTGACATTGTCTTTCGAAAAATAATTTGGACCCGGACCTCCTGCTTCTTCCACTTTCTCTTTTACTTTCCACTCCCTACCTGCAAAGAAGATTATTTTATCCTCGATTTTGCAATAGGTGAAATAGCAATAAGAATTAAATAGATATATAATCTTCTCATATTATTTTGCTTTAAGTATTTTATTAATTACTACCTGAGTATTGTACTTACTTACCGTTTTGAGGATGTAAACACCTCCTGATATATTTGAAATATCATACTCATTTTGTCCACTATCCGCGTATAATACTTTCCCTTCTGTAGTATAAACCTGAAGGGAAAAGTTTGTTTTGTCCGGACTGGAAATATTTATTTTTTGCGTTTCATCTTTGATAATTAGTTCTTTTGCGTTTTTAAACTCATTCAGCCCACTAGCAATCTTTGCTGTGTCACTTACAATTGATTTAACTTCATCGTCAGACAGTCTCCGATTGTAAATCCGGATATCATCAATTGTTCCTTTAAAAGGAGGATTCTGAAAGACTAGTTTACCTGGAATCTGTCCAAGGTAAAGTGCTCCCAAACCTTTGTAATTGAGATAATATGCTGGAGGGTATGTGGGCGGATTATAGCTTACCCGATAACGACAAACAAAAGGTTTCCATACTTTATGAGTCACCATATCCATACGATCGTATGGATAAACCTGATAAATACTATCATTTGATGAATTGGTGTACAATGTTCTACCACCAAACACTTGTGCTAGGTACGTCCCCCGACTACCTTGAGGTATAAACATATAGTTCGCGTAAATCAAAGGCTTAGAACTATATACTGATTGTTCAGAGAATAACAAGGCAGTATCATTTTCTTCCTTATACCAAAAAGTAAAAGTAAACACCGAGTCATTTCCGGTAATGATATTGTCCGGTAATACTATATAATTATCCACCCCATTAAAATAATAGGCACTGTTGGGATTTCCAAATCGATCGGTAGTGGGAGTTGCCCCATACACTGTGCCATGATGGGAGTTGCCGCTTTCGTCGTTGGCATTGCCATTAAACGGGAAGTAGCCTACGAGACCTTCAGTAGGAAGTGCTTGGGCTTGTAATAACTGACAGAAAAATAGCAGGGAAACTGCTAAAAATAAATATTTTGCTTTCATAATATCAAAGTAAATTAGTTAATATCATTCTTTTACCCTGTTCGCCGTAGCGTATAAACGCCATCCGATGTTTGGCGAAGCGTCTCGCTTCGCCATTGCTAAAATAAAAGCTCCTGCTTTTAATATTATATTTGAATATGCAAGACAAGAGCCTTGCTTTTAGCTTCGACATAGCTGCAAGCTATGCCGAACGTCAAGATTATCTTACGTTACGACCAACGGGGTTCAGCAATTTTCAATCGCTGTTTAGCAATGAAATATCCGCGATTAAAAATCGCGCAACCCAAATAATATCATCAAAATGGTTTTGAGTATTTTCCCCGCTCGCACAGATAAATATTTGCGCGAGCGGGGGAGTATTTTAT
>QKGU01000271.1 GCA_003250325.1 Paludibacter sp. | reverse complement strand
GCTGACCGACTAAATTTTTTGTTATATCTTTGCCCATATAGTATATGTGTTTGTGGTAAAACAAAAGTACTATATCGGGGGAAGTTATCGCTTAGATGGCTTCCCTTTTTGCTAAATCAATTTTTTGTCGGTCAGTAGTGATTTCTAATCTCAAAGAACACAACGGACTTTTTGAGCATCTTGTTAAATTATTTCGGATATAAACACTATTTTTGTAAAAAACAGTTCCGGAATATGAAACAAATAATTTACCTCTGTCTGTTCGTTGTTACTTTTATCTCCTTTTCAGCTTGCCGACAAAATAGTGCCGATACCCAACGATTAGCTCGTCTGGACTCTCTGTTAGCGATACAGCCGAAACTTGTATCAGACAGTTTGAAGTTAATTAACCCCGATAATTTAAATAACTATAATCGTGCGTATTACAATTTGCTTGATGTTGTAGCAAAAGATAAAACCTACTTTAATTTTTCTTCCGACAGTCTTATCAACTCAACAGTTGATGCCTTTTCAACTTATCGTTCCAGAACTCCTCGCAATTATGCGCGTTCTTTAATGTATCAGGGCATTGTTCGCTACCGAATGAATATTACTGACAGCACCGCGTATCTGCCACTGAAAGAAGCTGCCGACATTTTCATAACCATTACTCCACCCGATTTAAGAAATCAGTACTTATGTCTATACTGCCTGGCTGAAATACACGATAAAAACAGGAATTATCTTTTCGCAAAAAACTATTTCAGAAAGTCGGTCGAAGTTGCCATACAAATTCAGGATACATCTTATTTATATTCGGGATATTCAGGTATGTTTTGGATGAATATCAATCAATCGAATTTTGAAGAGGCAAAAAAATATCTGGATACAATATCAAAATTTGTTCTTCCTTCTGATGAATATCAAATAAGTTTTAGAAACATGCAATCGGTATATTTTGAAAGGACAGGACAAGGCCAACAATCATTAGATTTGGAAAAACAAATATTGAAACTGAAAAACAAACCAGAATATAAAAACAATCTTCTTGTTAATTATTACAATATATCAAAATCATATAGTAAAATAAATCAGCCTGATAGTGCATTGAAATATGCAATATCTTGTATTCAATCCATTTGTGATACAAGTAACTTAGTAAACCAGTATTACTATTTGAATACTGCTGAAATTGCAGAACAATTAAAAATGTGGGAACGTAGTTCGACTTCTTACAAAAAAGCATATGAGACTGTTGCGAAAAATAATAGTAAAGATTTAGATACAAAGATATTAGAACTTGATAAGAAATATGATCTTACCGAAGCTGAAAATAAAGTACTTCGTCTAAGAAGTAATACCATATTACTAATCGGACTTTTGCTAGTTTTACTTCTTGTTTTGTTTGCGCTTGTGCTTTATCAAATTAAGCAAAGGCAGATAAAATACTTAATAGAAGAGCGAGCCAAATTACTTGAAACAGAAAAAAGACTTCTCAAAGACAAGCATGAAGTTTTAATGAATGAAAACCTCAAAAATGAGCAAGAACTGTTGAACAAACAGCTTGTTTTATCATTCTTTCAACAAGTATCTATGCAAAACTTTGAAATGAAAAGCTTCCTGTACGATATGAAAGCTAATCCATACATTGCTGATAACAAGATTATATATAGTAAAATATCAAAGACGTGTGAGAATTATAACCAAAAAACCAAGATCAATAACAGCAACTTACTTTCAGACGACAAACTGATGAAATTAACAGGAATATCAAACGAAGATATTAAAAAATTAAATAAAAGTGAAAGACTGATTTTGTTGTTAATAGCAATAAACGTTGATAATTTAGGAATGGCTGTGTTATTTAATACAACTACAGATAGTATTCGTAATCGAAAATCGCAACTTAAAAAGAAATTAGAGCAAAACAAGATACTCTTAAATGAACAAATAAGAAATTTCATTTGATTTTGAGTGTAAAATTTCACATTGTTATGCGTCACAAAAAGAGCAATTTATATTTCATTTTGCTGTAAAATATTTTCAACACTTACAAAACTCCGTACCACTGATAAATATTTAAAATACATTTGACCTGAGAAATTATTATTAACATATAAAGCTCAGGAAGAATGAAAAAAACAATTAGCTCAATCATTTCAGTTGTAATTTTAATCTTGGTAACATCTCAGCTGTTTGCTGCAAGTGCAAATTCAACACAAAGTGATCAGGATATTTCTCTTACTCGAAGGGAAAATCAGCCCGGACCCCGCAGATTGCCGTTGGAATCTTTTACGGCAAGTTACAATCAGGAAACACTTACGGTTACCTCAACGGATTATACAGGAAATGTACAAGTGGTAATTGCCGGCGATGATGGATTAACTTATTCCTATTTCGTTTCGGGCGACCATGCCGAGGTTATTGATATTTCGGGGATGGCTGAAGGTAGCTATACCCTTACCATAACCACCTCCGGCAATGTATATACCGGAGACTTTGAGTTATAATGTAGTGAAAGTGAGGGGGCTTTATACCACCCCCTCACTAATTCAAAACCTCAAACGTATGCAGAACTTTTGAACGTTTTCAGGTCACTACTAAAATCCGGGAATCGTAGATAATAATAACACCCACTTCTCTGAAAGCCTCCCTAATGGGGAGGTTTGGAGGGGCTAAAAAATAAATATATGAAAAAAACACTCAGAGCGTGGATACGCAAAAATCAGTTGACCGAAGATCCTAACGATTATATAGCTTCGGTGTCGGTAAGCGGAAGTATTGGCATTACTGCCATTGTGGACGAACTCGAAAGAGAAGGCATGGAAATTAAGCGGGAAACAGTTATTGACATTATCAGCCGTTTTAACCGCAAGGCTGCCGATTTGGTACTTTCGGGCTACAATGTAAATACCGGTTTGGTATATATGCGCCCGGTGGTGAAAGGTGTATTCTATGACAAAACATGGAATCCCGAAACCAATCCTGTTTACATTGCCATTAATCAGGGGCTCGACCTCCGAAACGCTGTAGCCGAAACGGTAGTTGAGATTTTAGGCGAACAATCCGATCCGCTCGAAATTCTGAGTATCACCGACAATACTACTGGCAAAACCGATGGCACGCTTACTCCGGGGCGCAATGCCGAACTAAAAGGCTCTTACCTTAAAATTGCCGGCGACAACCCCGATTGTGGCATCTACTTTAAAAACGTAGCCACGCAAGCCATTACCAAACTGGCTCCGGGCGATATTGTTCTTAACGAACCTTCGCGCCTGCTGATACTTGTACCTGCCACACTTGCCGCAGGCGAGTATGAATTGAGTGTGACTACGCAGTTTACAGGAGCTAATAAACTGTTGAAGCAACCACGTTCTGTAATTCTTGGTTTGCCCGTTATAATCGGATAAGAATTGAAACAGTTGTTAAGGCTGTATTAACCCTGCTGTTAATACAGTCTTAATACCGTTGTTAATACATTCTTAATAACACTGTAAAGTCTGTCTTAACAAGTTTTTGTCAGTAACAGTACTAATTCAATTATTAAAACTCAATGTTTTTCAATAAATGACTTTATTATTCACTTTTAAATTTGTATAATTATGAAAAAAATAATTTTAACGCTTGTTGTTTGTGTTTTGTCCACACAATTTTTTTATGCTCAGTTAAAAGTTTCAGCAGATGGAAACGTGGGAATTCAAATGGGAACTAATACTCCGTTATCGGCTCTTTCTGTTGGAGGAGTTGGTGATGTGAACACTAAATTGTTTATTGAAGCCTTAAATAGCAATAATGGTTTGTTTATTAATAGAACTGGGACTACTTCATATAGTTTGTTAATTGGATTATCCTCTTTATCTGTTGTAACTGCTTCTAAGTCTACATTTGGTGTTTATGGTAAAAGCTATAATAATTCTTTGTTAGGCGCAGGAAGAGCATGGGGATTATTTGGATATGCAGGAAATGCAACAAGTGGGTACAATTATGGTGTAATGGGAACTCATGCAGGGTCAGGATATGGTGCCGGTGTTGTTGGAACAGTGAATGGAAATCAGGATGTAAATGTTCCCGGTATTTATGCAGGATATTTTGTTGGGGATGTTTATGCAACCGGAACTATAACCGGAAATCCTGTTGTAAATTCGGATAAACGTTATAAAAAGAATATCGTTGAATTAAATACTGAAACCACATTAAGCAATGTGCTCCAAATGGCTCCGGTGGAATATAATTTGAATCAGATATACACAAAGTCGAAAGGAGATTCAACAGAGGTGCAGCAAGCTTTATATGATGAAAAATCTCAATTGTTTCAAAAGAAACATTATGGTCTTATAGCGCAAGACTTACAACAACTTTATCCGGATTTGGTGTATGAAGATAATAATGGATATTTGAGTGTAAATTATATTGGGATTATTCCATTGCTTATCGAGTCAATTAAAGAGCTAAATACAGAATTGGAAGCTGTAAAAACTAAATCAGGTACTCCAACTACACCTAATAAAATTAAATCAAATGGAGACACAGATGATACAAATACATTGGAATATCCGGTATTGGAACAAAACATACCCAATCCATTTAATGTAGCAACTACTATTAGTTTTTATTTGCCGACCACTGTTGCTGTTGCCAATATCTATGTTTACGATATGAATGGTTCTCAATTAAAAAGCTATTCTGTTAAGGAAAGAGAAAGGTCTAATATTACTATTCAAGGTGCAGAATTTAATGCTGGTATGTATCTTTATGCTTTAATAGCTGACGGTAAAGTCATTGATACGAAAAGAATGATATTAACTAAATAAATGCACCTTCATGGGGCCAATAGTTACGTAAAGTTTAAACATGCTGAATGTTATATGCCAAGATTACATATAGATGGGTTGCATAATAAATCTCAGACAATGCAAGTTTCAGGTAAAAACAGATTCTATAAAATACTATCTGCAAATAGCAACACTGGGTAAGTATTATTATCATTATTCAAATTAAATTCCAACTAATAATGATAGCGTATATGATATAAAAAGATATAAAGCCCGGGCTGTAACAACAAATAATAAAGGCATGCAAAATAATTTCTTTGATTTAGTTATTACATCGAAAAATCCGGAATTGTATTTTATAATAACTACTGAGAGGAACAAAAAAGTTACAATATTAAAATACAAGTAATTGACAAATAAATATTCAATTTCAATATTATATAAAATGAAAAAAAATATAAACATAATTTCTATTATATTATTATATGTCTTGTGTATTCTTCCCTTAATCCTGTTTTCACAGAGAAATGATACCTACAATCGTAGTAAACAATTAATAGATCGATACAATAAGATTAGGATCATTAAGTCTCTACCGATTATTCAACATGATACTATATTAGATGATGTAACGACAGAGATTCTTCTAAATAAAAAATATAGAAAATCAGATAATACTTTTAATGAGGATTCTATAAGATACTTGTTTTATAATAGTGGCGTAATGGACTACAAATATGAGATTCTTGAGATTCTTGATAAAGATACAAGTGCTGTATTCAATTCCTTTCTGCTTGCAGATAGTTCGTCAAATCTCAGAATGAGTTATTCAAGAAATAAAAATAATTTATTATTAAAAACAAAGAGCTATTTGAAATATGATTTTGGAGAAGTTTATGTTCCGCGAATAACTGTTCCAGCTGATGATAATATTATGAAATCAGTCAAAGTAGAAGTTAAAACTGATTCAATTGTATATTATGTCAAACCCGTAATTTCAGGGAAGTATTATTATTACTACTCAAATCATATTCCCTTAAGCTTGGAATCAGTTGACTTTAACAAAATCTACGAAGTTAAGAGAAACGGCAAGAAAAATCCTTTTAGCAAAGAACTTGAAGATACATATTTTAATCTAAGATTAACGTCAATCCATCCTGAAATGTATTTAATTGTGATAAATGAGAAAAATGAAATAATTGCAATCCTTAAATAAGAAGAATATGAGAAATTTATTTAAATATGTGCTTATCTCAGGCGTTCTTTTTTTTACAGATACGGTCTGTTCTCAAAGTAATAAGATATTATATCATTACAAGGGAACTGCAAATATTAATGCTGTAAATATCTCCCACGTAGCTGACGTATGTTTTGACAGAAAGATAGTTGGAGTGTCAGAATGGATTGGTACTGGTGTTCAGGTTACAAGTATTAAATCAGATGCAATATCAGGTAATATCCTTTCAAATGTCTATAGATATATTCCAAACAAATCCAATATTACATTTACTGTTCAAGATATGCCAGTTGGTGACAATTTATATGATGAAGTCGGATTTAGGACTTTGTCGGGTTTTAATCAGGATTTTGTAGCATTTAATATTGATTATACTGGTCTAACTACTAGCGTTGATTTAAACAGTGGGATGGAAAGTCTAACAGGTTCGTTTCCAATAGGATATTATGATATGCTTAATTGGCCATCAGGTATAACTAAATATCTTAGCGAATCTTCTTTGGTTGAATCAAAAGATGTAAATATTGAGAATACAGCAAAACAAGTTACATTTGGATGCACTGATTTAAGAACTGCAGTTTTGTTACTAAGTAAATGGATTGAATCGAACATTTTAATGGATGGGATTACAGCAGATCCACCTAATAAATCAACAGTTGTTAAATCAAGCACATATGGTGACTGCGATGGCGCTGCTCATCTTTTGGCTGCATTTTGTAGAAGCCTGAATATTCCAGCCAGAATTGTTAGTGGTTATTGGATTGAAAATGGTTTTTTATATCCTACAGGTAAAACAACTTATAGAACATGGGGTTCTGGCAATGGAACTATAATGGGAGGGCATGCAGCTTGTGAAATCTATGTGCCTTCGAAGAATAAATGGGTACGATGTGACCCTGCTCAGAGGACCGTATTTTTTGGATGGCAAAATTTTATCAAACTGGCAACAGGTTTAGAATCGACCGGTCAACTTGATTCTCACATCGGTCCAGGGTATCTTTATACCACTCAAAATCCAGCACCTAAACCTACATCATTTACAATAGCAAAGTCTGTTAGTATTAATTCTCCAAGTGCAAATTACACTTTTGTGAAATCAGAACCTTTCACCGGAACAACTAAAACAAAGAATAATGGATATTTATATTGTGCAGCGGATCCAACAATAAGTGTTGGCTTTTACGACAAGCTAGCCATTCAATACCCTGCAGCAGGTACATCAGGAATAGGTGTTGGTTTATTGCCTGACAATACCTATTTGATGTCACCATGCTCTTCAACAAGTTTTTATGCAAGGTTTTTTTCTGAAACAATACCTCAAACATACTCAACCGGGTTTGATTGGTCTATCGTATTGTATAAAGAGAATGGAGAAGAATATGTGTACGCGCAACAGGATAATATTATGACAAACACTTATACTCCAAACGATTATGGTGAGGGGTGTTTCTGGCAACCAAATATTGGAGCATTGCCAGCGTATGATTGGTTATATGACCCTTCGGGCAATATCTACGGGAAAGTAAAAGTAAAGGTTCATATTAGTGATGGTGACTACAAAACCGATGAAACAACCATTGGTGTCAGTCCTCAAAATAATATTCATGATGTAATTTATAATACCGATACCACAGTGGATGCTTGTTCCGAACTTAATCTTACTAATGTTACAATCTCGGGTACACCTACAGTTATATTTAATACTAATGGGTTGGGAATTACGATTAATGGAACATTTGAAGCACCTCTGGGTTCCACTTTGATTATTAATAAATAAACTATAGAACAGAATGTAAATTTCTATTCAGACTACTTTACAGGCGAACGGGAAACGAAATGATTGTTATACCAAAGAAGATATAAATTCCTTTTGATTAAAAATAAAGAGTAATCATATGAAAGACATACGAATAATAATTATCATCATTTTCATATTTCAACTTTGTTTTCCTATTTTAGCACAACAAAACTGGGTTCAGGTTAGTGATACAGAAGCTGGAATTACTTTTGCTATACCTAGTAATATTCAGCAATATGATACTTTATCGACAAGATTTTATGCCTCGCAGATAAGCGATAATGAAGCGGTGCAAGTACATATATTTGAAAATGCCACTCCTGATTTCTCCGATGAAATTTTAGCAACGGCATTGGCGCAAGAAAATGGAGACTCATTGCTAACAATAGCTAGATTAATGGCTTTAGTGTCTGATTGTGAAATTACAAGCTTGACAGAAATTTATGATAATGGAAACAGAGGTATAGAACTTGAGATGAATTATATGTCACAGGGACACGAGACTCCTTACACTACTGTTGTCAGATATTTTCTGATAAATAATAATTTCATTTCTTTTGCATGGACAGGTGAGACTGTCAATAACCCTTCCTATGTGCCTGGCACGACCCAGCATCCATCGCACTCAAATAGAAATGCATTCTTTCAATCTATAACAACACAATAAAAAATTATTGATTATGAAAAAATTAAACATTATTTTATTTGCTGTGATAATTATAGTAATGAACTCGTGTGGCTTTCCGTGTAAACAAACAGAGACATATCTAATATCCGAATTGTCAAAATCTTATTTTTCTTTTCCATTGGAAGGAAGTTATTGGGTGTTTCAGAACAGTAGCGATACGACGGATATTGATACCTTATTTTTGACCCAAAGAGAAACTGATTATGGTTTTCAATATACCGAACAACCCTGCGATGGCGATTATAATGAATATGTCAGATATAAATTAATAGGGAAAAATAAAGAAGATACTATATACGTCAGTGTAACAACCCATAACAATCTTGATTTTTATGATATGCGCGGAAGTTATCATAATTTGAGTTTGTCTTTCTTTTTCGAGATAGATAAACATCAACAAACTTTTCGTGCCGTGCCCGATTATACATTAGAAATTTTCGATTCGTATATTGTGTCGAATACCGTATTCACTAATGTCATAAAAAGGGCTTCTACTAATTTATATTCTTATCCCAAAGTGACTTTTTGTTATGCCAAAGATGTTGGAATGATAGAGTTCTCGATACAAGAAGAAAAGGGAAATATAGTAAAGAGTTATCTAATAAAAGATTATCATATCGTCAAATAACTCAATTATGAATATGAAAAACATTATAACAATTGTGGCATTATTTCCCCTGTCCTTGCGGATATAAATGATTGAGCAAAGTTTGGCACTGCTTGGTGGGATTTTTGGAATCCCACCGTAATGTATTATAAGGACTTGTAGTCCGCTATATTAGTTTTCGATTAACTTTTATATCTTAGTGTTTCAATCAGAAACTCAATTATATCCACGAGAATTTGGTGAAAGCAGAACTGGTAAATCGGGCTGAAGATTACCGATATAGCTCAGCCATTGATTGGACGGGAGGAAAAGGATTACTGGAAGTTACGGTGGTTTGAATTTGGTTGATAAGCGGATTAAGAAATCCTGATAATATAGTTACGAGGTGATTGTAATTATTCCCAGCTCCCGCGCGATTTTATCGCGTGGGAGTAAGGAAGACTTACCATATAAGAAAACTGGTTTGCCACACGATGCAACCTAAAATCCGCAAGTATTTTTCTTCATGTAGCTTTAGGCGTATTTTCTACATACCTTTCTGTGAAAATTTCAATTTTAATCCCGGCTGATCATTTTTTAAATAGCCATCTGCGCGTACTTATTATTAAAAATGAATGAAAT
>QKGU01000342.1 GCA_003250325.1 Paludibacter sp. | reverse complement strand
TCAATCACCGTTAGGCTTGATCTTGAGCATGTTCTTTTCGGAATTTACCTTCGTGCACAAAAACAGAAATAAGTAGAAAAAACTAAGTAATTTTAATACAAATAATTTGGAATAACCATAGAATTCCTATGTTCATTGGCTGGCTGACGTGCATTTCGCAGGTTTTGCTCCCGCATTCACTTTGTCGCTGTGCGACAGCGAATGCTCCCGCAAACCGCCAAATGCCCATAGCCTCGGTCGTTATGGCCTATAGTAAAAAAAGGAAAAAAGACATTGAGTATTAAAAAATTAATTAAATAACAAATTTTTAAAACATGAAAATCAGTATCATTATGAAAAACTTAGCTATTGGAATTTTACTTTTTATTTGTCTAACAACCATAAATGCTCAAGACAAAATCATTTTAAAAAACGGAACTGAACTTATTGTGCGTATCATTGAAAAGAGTGACTCCGAAATAAAGTACAAATATGAAAACTCTACGAATAGTAACACTACTTTTACTACCAAGTTAAGTAATGTAAAGACAATCACATATGAAAATGGTACTGTAGACTTGTTATGTTCACTTAATCCCAGATACAAATATCCCGTAGGAATAACTGCTGGAGTTAGTTTAGTTGCGTCAGGAAGTGAAGGAGGAATGTTTACCGGTGGTATTGACTATCTTTTCACTCCAAATTTAGGTATGGAAATTAATTTTGGAACTAGTGGAGAATCTGACACCTATTATTCATTTGGAGGTAAATATTGGTTTACTGACAAATATAGTAAAAGTGCATTTTCTCCATACACAGGACTATTAATTGGTGGACAGTATGGTGTGAATTTTTGGGAAGTGCCTGTTGGAATAAGTTATATCTCAAAATCTGGATTTCAGACGTCTTTAAATTTGAGTTATTTAAACTATATAAATTCATTAGTTGACTACGACTCAAACACACTTAACCTGGAATTTAGAATTGGGTGGCGTTTTAAATAAAAAACTATTAATGCAGAAAAGAATTTATTACTTTCGTGTTTAGTAGACTCTGTACGTTATCGAGCTGAAAGTTCATTCTGAAAGCGACAAAAAGAAAGAAACACGGCTGCTAAACTTGAAAAATCAGTTGAAATTCCAAACTAATAGCGATTTGACGACTTTAGGACAAGACAAAAAGTCAAATCAACTTTATGACTTTAATACAAAAGAAAAACTGTTAGAAAACATTGATTTACAGACTAAGTAATTAAAATCTTATTCGTTAATTTGTGACAGTCTCGTGCTGACTGAAAACGAAGAAAAAATATAAAAAACTCGACAGCTTATGTGCGTTTCGGTTGGAAAGTGCGGTTTATCAAGCGACTGAAATGTGAGTTACGTGGATTTCCACATTTTATCGGCTGACATTTAAACGACTGAACGACACGAAACTACAGGCCATAACACACGCCTATGTCCATTGGCGGCTTCAGTGCATTTCGGCTGTGTTGCTCCCGCATTCTTTTTGTCGCTTAGCGACAAAGAATGCTCACGCAAACCGCCAAATGCACATAGCCTCAGTCGTTATGTGCAATAGCAAAAAATGAAAAAAATAACATTTTTGTAACTTAAACTCGATATTCTACACTAGAATTCTATGGACAATTTAACTATAATAAATATCTGACATGAAGAATTTTATTTTATTTTTTTTAGTTTTTCTATTATTAGGTTGCACAAAAAAACCAGAAACCAAATATTTAGAGATGTATGAAATCATTAATGAAATTATTAGATACAATTATTCAGATGTTGATTTGGTTGTTCTAAAACTCAAAAGTAACCAGAAGGATTATACGGTTTATAATCCAGATTCATTAGATATAATACAAACAGCTTTATTTGACAAAGCTCTTTATAGTAAGAATTTATTCGATTTTTTTATCAATGAAAACATGATAAAATCTGCCGATGTTGATTTTATGTATAATCAAATTGATTCTTTAGAAACATATTGTTTGGATTCTACAAGAATTGAAAAGAAATCGATTTTGGGAACCGAAAAGAAAATTCTAAAAGAAAATTATGGAGTAGACAATATTCATGAATTACTAAAGAGAATGAATGCTAATAGCTATATTGAACTTTCTATTCCTTTGATTTCAAAAGATAATACTAAAATGTTTATAGAAATAGAATATTTTTGTGGAAGTTTATGCGGTAGTAATAATCTTTATCTATTTGAAAAATCAGATAATAAATGGCGAATAAAATATATTTTACTCAAATGGATTAGTTAATAATGATTGAGTCGTATTACGACAATTTTGTTTTATATTACATCTTTCGAAAGACGATATTAACGAAAACTTTTTTTGTAAAATTAGAGGATTTAAGCGTATATAATGAACAAAAACAAACTAACTTCAAACAAGCTACTAGCACATAACACACGCTCTTAGGTTTGCAGTATAATTAGAATTTTGAGAAGCGGGGTTAATTTCTCTACTTTTGTTGTAAAAAAGCAAGGAATTAACCGGCTTTTAGGGTAAACTAGTAACACACGTGAATATAATTCACCATAGGTATA
>QKGU01000055.1 GCA_003250325.1 Paludibacter sp. | reverse complement strand
CATAGAAAGTTCAGAAAAAACGCGATTGAGGGTTTCTTCATTATCCACCAACATATTACCGGTAGACGAACCCATAAACATCTTCAACCCGGCTACGTTCTTAGGATTGACTTTTTTTAGTTCATCGATATTATCGTTGGTTACTCCCATTAGGAAGCTGTAATTCGCTAACGACTTTTCGGCAGCCAAATCGTATTTTTCTTCCAGCAAATCTATTGTTGTAGCTTGCGGACGGGTATTCGGCATTTCCATGTAAGAAGTGATACCACCAGCCACCGCAGCACGGCTTTCGGTAAAAATATCACCTTTATGAGTTAATCCGGGTTCGCGAAAATGAACCTGATCGTCGATTACTCCGGGGAACAAAAGCAATCCGTCAGCATTGACTTCTTCAAACGAACCTGATATTTCGATCGGTTGATTTTCTTCGTAAACCGCGGAAATCAATTCAGCTTCAATAAGCACCGACCCTTTAAAAGTCCTGCCTTCGTTTACAATGGTTGCATTTTTTATTAATTGCTTCATGCCTGTATTTCAAACTATTTAAATAGTTACAAGAACCTAGCTACAAGTTACAAGTATTTTTTCTTTGAGTATTATTTTCTGTTGCTTAATGCAAATTATTTAGTTTTTTTCTGAGGGTATTTTTTTGACCAGCTGGCAATTTTCAGCTGTACAACACCCAAAAATGCTTCACCAAAAATTCCTCCGCTCATTTTCGAAGTTCCCAATACTCTGTTTATGAAAATGATAGGCACTTCCATTAATTTAAATCCACATTTGTAAGCTGTGAATTTCATTTCTATCTGGAAAGCATATCCTTTAAATTTAATGCGATTCAAGTCTATTGTTTCGAGAACTTCACGACGGTAACATTTAAATCCTGCTGTCGTGTCAGCGATATTCATTCCGGTAACGAAACGTACATATTTAGAAGCGAAGTAAGACATAAGCACGCGGCTGATTGGCCAATTCACCACATTTACCCCGGAAACATAACGCGAGCCAATGGCAACGTCTGCACCCTGATTGGCACAAGCATCGTACAATTTATTCAAATCAGCCGGGTTGTGCGAAAAATCCGCATCCATTTCGAAGATATAATCATAACCATGCTCCAACGCCCATTTGAAACCGGCAATATAAGCTGTTCCTAATCCTAGTTTACCTTTTCGTTCAATCATAAAAAGGTTCTCTGGAAATTCTTTTTGCAGGGTCTTTACAATAGTTGCAGTGCCATCGGGCGAACCGTCTTCAATCACCAAAATATGAAAAACATTGGGTTGACTATAAACTGCGCGGATAATATTCTCAATATTCTCCTTTTCGTTGTAAGTTGGAATGATAACAAGATTTTGTGACATCGTATACGAGTTACAAGTTTTTTGTGTCTAATAAATGAAAACTATTCAAAATAATATACTTCAGATGGTTCTGTTCTGTCCAGCGTTACCAGTTGTACGTCTTTTCCGACAATAACTTGTTTTTCTTCAAGATAATTCTGGACAGTAGTATATGCCAATTCTGGAAGATTATTCTCCCGACTCAAATGACAAAGAAAAATATTTTTTAAACGTGGATGATAGTTCTCGGACAGAAACGAACCACATTGATCGTTGCTTAAATGTCCTGTTTTAGCAATAATTCGGTTTTTTAAATGTGCCGGATAACTTCCTTCCCGCAACATTTGTTCGTCGTAGTTAGCTTCAAGCACTGCAAAATCCGCTGTTTTAAGTTCATTGCCTACTTCGACTCCCACAAAACCCAAATCGGTAGCAAAGGTAAACCTTTTTTCTTTATATTCAATAGTATAGCCCACATTGTCGGTTGCGTCATGCGACACAGGAAACGATGTTACTTTGAATTCCCCAACCTGAACCGACTCTCCTTTTTCAATATATTTTTTACTTGAATAAAGTTTCTCGGTAACACAATAACTACGATGAATACCTTCGTGAATTTCGCGGGTTGCATAAATTGGAACACGATGTTTTTCGCCTATAGGGCCAACGGCTTTTATGTGATCGGCATGATCGTGCGTTACAAAAACGCCCCAAATATCCTGAAAATCAAGACCTAAATTCCTTAAATATTTACGGATAGAACGAACCCCCAATCCTGCATCAATTAACAAACCATTGGATCCATTGCCTATGTAATAACAATTGCCACTACTTCCACTCCCGAAACTCTGAAATCTTAATTTATCCATAAATAAAATTTAGTCTACAAAATTAACATCAAATTTGAAAGTAAGATTATCATTTTACTACAAATAAATGGAAATAACGTTAAGCGATTATAAATCCTTCTGTTTTTTTCTGTTGATTGTGAAAAAAAAGACAGAATAAACCGATTTAAGAGACGATAGTATAAAAATCAATTATTTTGTTGGAATTTTATGTTATGATTGAAAATCAACTTTATAGTACAATTGGATTGCGATTTTGGACTGGTAAATGTTTTTGCGTTGTTCAATTATAAAAGCAATGTTTTGCTCAATAAACTCTGTGGTTTATTAAATTGATTGATTTTATTATTTAGGGTTTGTGAGATTTTAATTGTTTTGAACATACAACTATTTAATTCAAAAAACTAAAACAAATAAAAAGTCAAGATGACTTCTTTGTACAAATCTAAAAAAATCGTTACTTTTGTACTTTATCAATCTCACACTTCTTAATTATGGAATACACAACCTTACAGGGCAAATTAATAATGCCTGAATATGGCAGAAATATACAGCAAATGGTAGCTTATGCCCTTACCATCGAAGATCGGGAAGAAAGGACCAGATGTGTTAAATCTATAATAAACACAATGGGAAACCTGTTTCCATACTTGCGGGATGTAAACGACTTTAAACATAAACTTTGGGATCACGTGGCTATAATGTCAGGGTTTAAACTGGACATTGATTATCCGTACGAAATAGTGCAGGAGGAAAATTTATATACACGCCCGGAAACCATTCCTTATAAAAACTCCAGAATCAATTACCTCCACTACGGTCGTACATTGGAAGAAATGATCGAAAAAGTTGGTGAATATCCCGAAGGAGAAGAAAGAAATGAATTGATTCGTCTTATCGCCAACCAAATGAAAAAATGCTTCCTTACCTGGAACAAAGAAGTGGTAGACGATCGTAAGATTTTCGATGATTTACGCGAATTATCCAATGGGAAAATTGATATTTCGGAAGACTTCTTCAAATTAGTGGAATCACGCGACGTGCTTTTCAATAAAAAGAACAAACCAAAGAAAAAGAAATAGAATTACACAAGAAACATATTTCACTGATAACAGTTAACTGAAAATCTATGTCATCATTTCAGATAGTAGGAGGTCGCAGACTTTCCGGTTCTATTACACCTCAAGGCGCAAAAAATGAGGCGTTACAGGTAATTTGCGCAGTATTACTTTCGAAAGAAACAATCACAATCAGCAACATTCCGGATATTCTGGATGTGAACAACCTGATTTCATTGATGAGTGATATGGGTGTTGAAGTTGTTAAGTTAAATTCCGATACTTATTCATTTAAGGCCGAGAACGTTAATTTAGATTATCTTCAAACTAAAGACTTTTACAAAAAAAGTGCCTCTCTACGTGGTTCGGTAATGATTGTTGGTCCGTTGGTAGCCCGATTTGGTAAAGCAATGATTCCTAAACCGGGAGGTGATAAAATTGGACGCAGAAGATTAGATACCCATTTTCTGGGAATTCAAAAACTGGGTGCAGATTTTCGGTACGATCCGGATACCAAAAGTTACGAAATTGAAGCCAAGAAATTAGTCGGTTGTTACATGTTGCTTGATGAAGCTTCCGTAACCGGAACAGCAAACATTTTAATGGCTGCTGTTTTGGCGGAAGGAATTACAACTATTTACAATGCAGCTTGCGAACCTTATTTACAGCAACTTTGCAAAATGCTGAACAGCATGGGAGCAAAAATTTCCGGTGTAGGCTCAAATCTGTTGAAAGTAGAAGGAGTAAAAACTTTAAATGGTTGTGACCACCGCATACTTCCCGATATGATTGAGGTTGGAAGTTTTATAGGTATGGCAGCCATGACTGCATCAGAAATAACGATTAAAAATGTAGCTTACGACGAACTGGGAATAATCCCGGATAGTTTCCGTCGGTTAGGAATTCAATTGGAACAGCGTGGAGATGATATATTTATTCCGCAACAGGACGATTACACTATAGAATCATTTATTGATGGTTCGATTATGACGATTGCTGATGCTCCGTGGCCGGGACTGACACCTGACTTACTAAGTGTTTTTCTGGTAATTGCAGCTAAAGCTAAAGGGAGTGTGTTGATTCACCAGAAAATGTTTGAGAGTCGCTTATTCTTCGTGGATAAATTAATTGATATGGGTGCGCAAATCATTCTTTGCGATCCACACCGTGCCACAGTGATTGGCCAAGGGAATCAGCTTCATTTGCGTGCATCAACTATGAGTTCGCCCGACATTAGAGCCGGGATTGCTCTTTTGATTGCTGCTTTGGCGGCTGAAGGAACAAGCACTATTCACAATATAGACCAAATAGATCGTGGTTATCAGGATATTGACAAACGCCTGAATGCGTTGGGAGCTAAAATTACCCGCATTGACTGATCTGTTTTTTAAACTAAATTCAAAAACCTATTGATTAACAGAATTGTTTATTAAATAATGGTCTCTTTTCTTATACATTTAAGTGACAAAAAATAATTACTGTCATATTTTTTCGGATATAATACTCTGATAATATGACTTGTAACTAAATTCTTGTAACTACTTATATTAATTTATTATAATCATATTATTGGAGGAATACATTATGTTAAACAAAAAAATTACTGATTTAATCATTAGTCAAATCAACAAAGAATTCTATTCTTCTTATCTATATTTGGATATGTCCAACTATTATTATGAAAAAAACCTGAATGGTTTTGGAAACTGGTTTGCTATCCAAACAAAAGAAGAATACGACCACGCCATGTTGTTTTTAAAATACTTACAAAACAATGGAGAAAAAGTGGTTTTAAATGCAATTGCAGCACCAGATAAAACTTATACTGATTTCAAACAACCATTGGCTGCATCGTTGGAACACGAAATTTTCATCAGTTCTTCTATCAACAATATCTACGCTGAGGCTTACGAACTAAAGGATTTCAAAACCATGCAGTTTCTGGATTGGTTTGTAAAGGAGCAGGGTGAAGAAGAGCAAAAGTCCGACGATTTAAACAAACGTTTCGATCTTTTTGGTACCGATGCACGAAGTTTGTACATGCTCGATGCAGAATTAGCAACACGCGTGTATAGTGCTCCATCATTGGTGCTTTAAAATTTAAGAATTTTTATTTCCAGTAAGGGAAATACAATCAAGAAATCAACGTTATAATACAGTTTAGAATATAATTTAAAAATTCAATTACCCAATCATATGATTGGGTAATTGAATTTATCTGTATTACTACTGAAATCTGATCAACATGCATATACTTATATTTGCAGAAGCCTTTTTGCCTCCAGCACACTTACCACGTGTTCGATATTTCTGCTCTTATTTTATTAAAAAAGGTTGGAATGTAACTTTAATTTGCGAAAGCTCTGAAAGTGAAAAATATATTCCAGAGAATGTGTCTTTTTTAACAATAGATTATTACAAAAATAAGACTAATGGAATAATAGCAAAAATAGAATGGATTGAAAAATTTGTCTTCAATCTGTTTTATGATTACAAAGGATCATTTTTTTACAAAAAATCAAAAAAATTCTTACATAATAAGAAATTTGACTTAGTTTTTTGCAGTTCAAGTTTTACATTTCCTTTAACTATAGCTGAAAAGGTCGCAACGGAAATGAATCTTCCTTTATTTATAGATTTAAGAGATATCATAGAGCAATCTCCGGACGATAATCATTATATTTCCAATAAACCTCCCAAACTTATAGGCAATATACTGATTCAATTATATAAATCTATCAATTTAAAAAGAAGAAATAAAGCATTGGAAAAAGCAACAGGTGTAACAACAGTATCACCATGGCATGTACAAACCCTTTCGAAATATAACTCTGCCACGCATCTCATCTACAATGGCTTTGATGAAGCTCAATTTATTCCTGAAGAAAAAATAACCGATCACTTCACAATTTCTTATTTTGGTAGGGTTTACAATGAAGAAATACGAAATCCTAGACTTCTTTTTAAAGCACTTTCAGAGCTCAAACAAAAAGGGGAATTATCCGAAAGAGACACAGTAATTAAGTGGTACATTGATGAACATTCTAA
The DNA here is from genome assembly GCA_003250325.1 of Paludibacter sp. Classification (GTDB taxonomy): domain Bacteria; phylum Bacteroidota; class Bacteroidia; order Bacteroidales; family Paludibacteraceae; genus Paludibacter. Next base: position 3,789 of record QKGU01000055.1, on the reverse strand, counting down.
AATTGTTATAAAAAAAATAGTTGCAGAATACAGTATTCAAGAGTTTATGGAATACCATAACTTTGTTCCGTTGGATCAATTAGCTTCTGAAATGAATAAAAGTTCCATTTTATTGACATTATCTAATGTATCAAGTAATAAAAAGTATTTTGGAATAATGACAACAAAATTTTTCGAATCTATTGGCACGAACCGACCTATTTTATGTATCCCCGATAATAATGACGATTTATCGAAACTTATTAAAGAGACCAATTGTGGGTTCATAAGTTCCGAAGTTTCTGAAATAGAAACATTTTTACTCAGCAAATTCTCCGAATGGAAAAAAAATGGGCAGACAAGTGGAATTTTAAGTGAATCTGTAAGACTAAATTTCTCAAGAAAAAAAGGAGCTGAAATTCTTGAAGCAATTTTCAAAAAGAATATAGACTAATACCAAATTATCATAAAAAATAGAGATATGAACTTTATAAAAAAATTGATCCCATACAAAGTTGTTCTTTTTCGAAGAAAACTGCTTCCTATCTGGTGGAAAATGAGAAAAAAAAATCTGCAAAAGAAAACAATGATTCCAATACTTCATTTGCATCTTACAGATCACTGTAACTTAAATTGTCGTGGTTGCGACAATTTTTCGCCTCTTGCACCCGATACTTATGCGGACATAAATATTTTTGAAAAAGATTGTGTCCAAATGGCAAAATTAGCACAGGGAAAAATTGCTGAAATACAACTCTTGGGAGGAGAGCCATTATTACATCCTCAAATAACTTTATTTTTAGAAACAACAAGAAAACACTTTCCTCACAACACCATAAATATTGTGAGTAATGGAATTTTGCTAAAAAAACAATCCAAAGAGTTTTGGGATAGTTGCAGAAAAAACAAAATAGAAATTATTGTAACCAAATATCCAATTAATCTAGATTTTCATGGCATCGAAAAATATGTTAAGGAACAAGGAGTTGCGTTTAAGTACTATGGAAATACCGAAGATGTTGAAAAAACAATGGAATGTATTCCGCTCGACATTGAAGGTAAGCAAGATTCACGCGATAGCTTTTTACGATGTTCGCGAGCAAACCGATGCATTTCTTTAGATAATGGTAAGATTTACACATGTTCTCTTATTCCTTATGTGAAATACTTCAACCAGCATTTTGGCAAAAATTTAGAGGTTTCACCAGATGACTATATTGAAATTGAAAAAGTAAAAGACCTTGACGAGATATTGACATTCATAAGTAAACCAGTTGCATTCTGTCGTTTCTGTAATATAAAAGGAACTATTTGGGATATTGGTTATGGGATATCCAAAAAAGATATTAATGAATGGACTACCAGTAATGACAAGTAAAGTTTTTCGTGTATATTAACTCAACAATACCTCGGAACGTATGTTATCCATTTTAATTCCAACATATAATTACGATATCACAAAACTTGTTACCGAACTGCACCGACAAGCAATTGAGCAGTTCATCGATTTTGAAATTATCGTAATGGAAGATGGGTCAAAAGAATTTATTGCAGAAAATAAAGAAATTAATAACTTTATTTTCTGCAATCACATTATATTGAAACACAATATTGGTCGCTCAGCAATAAGAAATAAACTTGCTGATGAAGCAAAATATGAACATCTATTGTTTATGGATTGCGATGCTGAAGTTAATTCAAATCAATTTATCGAACGCTATCTCGCCTTTTGCCACGAAGAATGTGTGGTTATAGGAGGAACGGCTTACGACCCGGAAGAAACAAATCCTGATTATAGTTTACGCCTAAAATACGGAAAAGAGCGTGAAGCGCGAAATGCAGCAGAACGTGGCAAAACCAATTTCGCAACTTTCAATTTCCTTATTTCAAAAAATATTTTCAACCGCGTTCGCTTCGACGAAACCATTCGTGGTTATGGGCATGAAGATATGCTTTTCGGTCATCAATTGCATCAACTTGGTTACGAGTTTATTCAAATAGACAATCCGCTTATTCACAAAGGGTTGGATTCAAATCAGGTTTTCATAAAAAAGACAGAGGAAGCTACGAAAAATCTATTTCTACTGTACAAAACAGATCGATATCCTTTTTTGCCACAGGAATCAAAACTGCTGGCAACTTTTCTAAAATTAAATCAATGGGGATTGTCTAAACTTTTAGCGTTTAAATTTGACGTCATCAAGAGAGTTTTAAACAGGCAACTGTGCAAACCAAACCCTTCGCTCATACTTTACGATTTATATAAGATCTTATATCTTTGTAAAACTTCGCACGCCAAATGACAAGTTGTCAGAAAGAGGGGAAAACTTTTCAGAATGAAAATCGTTATTCTGTCAAAACAGTCAGCACAACGTTTTGGCATAAATTTCGTAAAGTGGCTGTGCAGATATTCTAAACGATAAACCTTTTCATAAATCAGATTTTAATCATTGGTATTTTAACGCAACACAATGGAAATTATAAATTCAATTGAACGACGCAAATCGTGCAGGACATTTACCAACGAAAGCCTAACTGCTTCTGATCGTGAAATGCTCGAAAAGTTTATAAAATCCAACAACAAAGGAATCGATGATAAAAGCATTGATTTTACTTTGTTTGAAAAAGGCGATTCGGATGTTCAAATGAAAATCCCTTACGGATTAATACGCGGAAACAAAACATATATATTCGGGAAAATACCCCAAACAAAAGCGGACAGGGTAAACTACGGATATATCTTGGAAAAAATCGTTTTGAAAGCAACCGAACGAAATATCGGAACCTGTTGGGTAGCTTTGTTCGACCGCGACTATTTCAACGAAATTCAAATAGAAAGCGACCTTTCAGTGCCTTGTATCATAATTATAGGATATGCTGACGAAAAGGTACCCATCAAAGAAAAATTAATTCGTAAAGTCATAAATGCCGATAAACGAAAACCATGGGAAACTTTGTTTTTCAATTATGAAACGAGAAAACCATTGTATGCAAAAGACGTAATAACTTATGCAGAAGTTTTATCAATGACACGGCTTGCACCATCTTCCGGCAACACTCAGCCCTGGAGAATATTTTACAGTACTTCAACTAACGAATTTCATTTTTTCAAGAAAGTAACGAATCAGAATTACGAATCAAAGGGTGTACACGATATTGATATGGGAATCGCGATGAGTCATTTTGAACTGGTTTCCAAAGAGAATGAATTAAAAGGCAGCTGGCAAAATCAGGAATCTAAAATTCAGTTGATTGACGATTTGCAATACGTTATAACCTGGAAATGCGAATAGAAACAATAAAAAAACATATAATTAAATCAATCAAAAATTTTAAGCAATATGAACATTAAACCATTAGCCGACCGCGTGTTGGTAAAACCTGCACCGGTAGAACAAAAGACAGTAAGCGGAATTATTATTCCTGATTCAGCAAAGGAAAAACCTTTAAAAGGTGAAGTATTAGCAGTTGGCAACGGAACAAAAGACGAAGAAATGGTAGTTGCAGTTGGCAATAACGTGTTGTATGGCAAATATGCAGGCACAGAACTGGAATGGGAAGGCGAAAAATATTTGATTATGCGTCAATCGGATATTTTGGCAATTATCTAATTAATAGTTCAAAACAGTAAATTGTAAATAATAAAATTGTAAATAATAAAACTATGGCAAAAGAAATTTTATTCAATATCGATGCCCGCGACCAGTTGAAACAAGGTGTTGACGCGTTGGCAAATGCTGTAAAAGTAACATTGGGACCTAAAGGCCGCAACGTAATTATAGAAAAGAAATTCGGTGCTCCACACATTAC
>QKGU01000350.1 GCA_003250325.1 Paludibacter sp. | reverse complement strand
TACCACAAGTAAGTCGAGAGCTCAACTGGAGGCCGAAAAACTTCAGGAGCAAATAAATTTGAAAAAAGAATAGTTACTGCACATTCAATAAAGAATTTCATCTACTGAAATTCTTCCAATTAAAAAAGTCTGTATTTGCAAATGCGAATACGGACTTTTCGTCTTACTAGGGTTTACTCTAATATAAATTCAGGGTTTTGTTTAATATTATTTTAACGATTAATTGATAAATTTGAACATGGATTTAACTAACTATAAAACATCTAATTAAACATCATTTTGCCTACGCACTTAATTATAAATATTCAAACGTTTGATTTTATATATCTCCATTAAATAATTGCTGTACAATAGATAAACCATACTGATAAGAAGTTCCGTCTTCCGAAACCTATTTATATAACAATTTAAAAAATTCAAATGAAAATTAAATCTCTATTTATTCAGCTATTGACAATTGGGTTGGTAAAAACGTGGAGGAAGTCATTGTACCAAAAACGGTTGAAGAAACGCATTTCTTTACAGCAACGTTTTCTAAAGCTCAGGTTTGGGAATTATGGCATCAAAGCAAGCTAGTACAAGGTGAAGACTGGATACTAAAAGTTGTTGCCCCTGCCACTACCTTAAATTCATGAAAAAACAACATTTTTCTCTAACAAGCATGCCAAAGAAAAAGTATGGGACTATTCATAGAACCTGCATACCTAACTGCCGCACAGGATTGGCTTATTTGCAACTTAAAAACTACTATTGACGACCATGGAACTATCGATTTTGGAACAACTAAATATGTACAGTTTGTAGCAACTGTAGATGCAAGTAACAGTAGCAGCTCCGATACAGATGATATGTTTAATATTGAAACAAAATATGCGATTTCACTTAACTCACACAAAAGCAGTAAAAAAATAGATAATACCCTGCGGTATTGGAATCAGCGGCGATTCGTATCTGATTGCCACATTGGATAACCTTAAATGGATTGCCGAACTGGTAAAGGACATTAGCTCTGAAATGCAGAAGAAACTTTGGGAACAGCTAAACAAATAACCCGCGCTGCAAGCAGCAGGGCATTTACTTAAAAAAATTAAAATTAAAAACAATTATATATGAAAAAAACTCTACTCCTTCTATTCTTCTTAATAACCCTACAGGTGGCGGTTAAAGCTCAGAATCGAATTTATTGGGGTATTCCCAGCAAGAACATTAGCTCCGCTAAATTGGATGGCACTGATGTCAAACAATCAGTAGCACTATCTGGTCAAACTTTTGATATGGAAACCGATTTCTATAAAGGCATATTGTATTGGGGGGATTACCATTCTGTCAAAAAAGCAAATACAGACGGCACCAACCTACAAACACTACATACAGGTTCCAATCAGATCGGAGGGTTAGCGCTTGATTTAATAAATAATAAATTGTACTTCTCCGATTATGGAAGTGGTAATGTTATTATAAGACGTTGTAATTTGGATGGAACAGGGATGGAGGTTATTGTAACCTCACCTAATTCAAATTTATACACCTACAATCTGACTATCTCGCCAACGCTACAAAAACTCTATTGGACTGAGTCCACGTCATCTAATGCTAATAGTATTATTATGCGTTGTAACCTCGATGGAACGAATATTGAAACACTTCTGATCACAACTAATTTTATTCCGGGGTTGACCATTGACGAAAAAAATCAAAGACTATATCTGGCTTATTGGAATGACAACAAGGTGATGACTACTGACATGACTTGTTCTACAACGCCTACATTGGTTTTTGGCAGTTCCAACGGTACGTTTCAGATGGCTGTAAGTAATGTGGACGACAAGCTCTATTTTGGAGAAATGAGCACAAATAAAATCCGTAGCTGCAATTTGGATGGTAGTTCGCCACAAGATATTGTTAGTGGTCTTTCAGGGAGACCAATGGCTTTATCCATACCAACCGTTCCTCCGGCACCTACCATCCATGCTAACGAAACGTACACTTTTGAACTAAACGATTTTCTTTTCGCGAGCGTGGATAAAAATTTATTGACAAAGATTAAAATAACTACATTAACCGATAAAGGAGCCCTGTATCTGGACGCTAATAACAATAATATAGTTGATGCCGGCGAGGAAGTTGTATTGAATCAGGAAATCTCGAAAACTGATATAGTTGCGGGTACACTGAAATTCAATCCGGTAGCAAATGATTATGGCTCGCCTTATACCACTTTCAATTTTAAATGGTTTGATGGTACCAGCTATTCCACATTAGATTACTTACAGTACATTTATGTACTGAGTATAGCACCCACAGTAACTACACAGGCTGTAAGTGATATAGGTTCAGCTGCGGCCACCGGTAATGGAAATATCACTGATTTGGGAGTGCCGTTCCCCACATCCTATGGCGTTTGTTGGAATACAACAGGTTCTCCCACCACATCCAATAACAAAGTAGACTTAGGTGCAACATCAGCAACAGGCACATTTACTGCTGCTATAACCGGTCTAACAGCCAATACTACTTACAAAGTAAGGGCTTATGCTACTAATGAAGCAGGGACAAGTTATGGAACAGAAGTGACTTTCACAACAAATGTCTTAACACCTCCAACCGCAACGACCAATGCTGCAACCAGTATTACTACTACAGGAGCAACTCTCAATGGAAGTATCAATGCGAACAACACCAGCACTACTGTAGCGTTCGAATATGGTTTGACAACCAGTTACGGAACAACCGTTACGGCTGATCAAAGTCCGGTTACTGGTACTTCGGAAAGTGCAGTTAGTTGTACACTTTCAGGATTAACCCAAAATACTGAATATCATTTCAGAGTGAAAGCCGTAAATGCGGCAGGAACAACGTATGGTGACGATTTTACATTTACTACTCCCCCAATTGTGCCTACTATTACTTCTTTCACTCCAGCTTCGGGAATAATTGGTTCAACAGTGACCATTACAGGAACAAACTATAGTACCACAATTGCTGATAATGAGGTATATGTTGGGAGCCTGAAAGCTATTATAACCGCTTGTACCGCAACCAGTATTACATTTACCATACCAACCGGAGCTGTTAGCGGAACAATTAAGGTTGTGCTTAAAAATGGAGAACAAGTACTAAGTGCAACCAATTTGGTAATTCTTGGCTCACCATCATTTACCAGCACGCCCGTTACTACTATAGGTTATAATGAAACATATAATTACAATGTAGATGCAACAACCGAAGGTAGTTTAACAACGAGTATAACTGCTCCAACACTACCGGCATGGTTAACATTAAATGGACAAAACGGAGGTCTTCCAAAATCTATTGGAAATATTCCGGCAGAAGTGAATATTGGGGGAGCAACGGAAGATAACAACGGAAATACGTATGCTATAACATATAAATATGATAACAGTACAAATACAATATATAAAATAGCCCCTGATGGTACTACCACAATATGGAAATCAGGATTAATTGCATGGGAAGTTTTTGAATTGTGTATTGCAAATGGGTATATCTATATTCCAAGATACGCCAACAATTCTAACTCGATAACACGAATTCCATTGAATAATCCTAATGCTGCCGAAGAAAATTTTGCCTCATTGACAATGGGCGCTCTTGCTCTAAAATATTACAAAGGCTGGATTTATGCCTCGGATTATCTTTCCAAACAAATAGTTCGAATAAATGAAACAACGAAAGCTATTGAAACAGTTTTGTCTTCGTCAGATGGTATACCTAATGCTGGACCATTTGGATTAGATTTTGATCAAGATGGAAATTTATTCATTGCAACATATAGTAATTCAAGCATCTTAAAATACAACACATCCACACATACTCTAAGCACTGTTCTATCAGGCTTGCCTAATTATGTAACCTCAGTAAAAGTGGATAAGCAGGGGAACTTCTATGTGGCATTAGATGGAGGTGGCCTGAGAAAATACAAACCTGATTTTTCATCCTACGAATTAATTTCGTTGAATGCAAATGACAATGTGTGGGGACTCTCCATGACGGAAGCAGGCTCAATAACGTATTCTTCATATAACACTAATCAGGTTTACCGCATAGAAACCGGAGCAGTGCTACATGGTCAGCCCACGAAATCGGATATAGGTTCGCACAATGTTGTACTTCGTGCAACAAACACCGCAGGATACACCGAGCAGTCATTTACCATAAATGTGGTCGATAATGTAGCTCCGGTAGTGAGTGCTTACAGTCCGAATGTAAATGCTACAGATGTATCTTTACAGCCTGCATTGAGCCTGACTTTCGACGAAGAAATAAGATTAGGAACAACAGGTGTATTGAGTATTTACAATGGTGCGACACTTGTAAAATCGTACGATTTATCCGTGGCTGCCGATAAAGCATTATTTACCTTATCTTCCGACAAAAAAACAGTTAGCATTACACTGTCCGAAGATCTGCCGGTTAACACGCTATTGAGTATTGGTTTAGGTGCCGGTTTTGTAAAAGATGTATACAATAATGACTTTGCCGGATTTACAGCAGCTTCAAATACATGGCAGTTTACAACTATAAATAAAGCTACTCAAACAATTACTTATCCTGACATTGCTCCTAAAACTTACGGTGATGCCACCTTTACGCTGGGTAATGCCAGTACGGATAAAGGGCTTACAGTAAGTTATACGGCTGATGATCCGACGGTAGTTAGCATTGCGGGCAATGTGGCAACTATTCTCAAAGCCGGCAGCACAAAAATTACAGCTACGCAAGCAGGTGATAATGTTACATTTGCTGCAACGGCGGTTGAACACACATTAACCGTAAACAAAGCTGCGTTGACAATCACTGCCGATGCAAAATCGAAAATTTATGGAAATGCCGATCCCGCTCTTACGGCTCAGGTTACTTCAGGAACAATTGTTACCGGCGATATAGCAAGCGGTTCATTGTCTCGCGCTGTTGGCGAAAATGTAGCGGATTATGCTATCAGTAAAGGATCCTACACCTTTGGAAGTAATTATGACGAAACGTATGTAAGCAACAATTTATCAATTACTAAACGGGATGTTACCGTAAATGCGGTAACTGACACTAAAACATATGATGGCACAACTGCATCATCTGTTTCTCCTACAGTCGGAGCATTGGCAACCGGAGATGTTATAGCTACAGTACCAACTCAGGTATTTGATAATGCTAATGTAGGCTCGACACATATCTTCACTGCAAGTGGGTTGATAATCAAAAATGCAAATAATGTTGATGTAACAACCAATTACAATATCACTTATGAAACTGCAACCGGAGTTATCAGTGCAAAACAACTGTTTGTTACAGCACCAGCTCTTACTACAACTAAAGTATACGATGGAAATGCAAATGCAGATGTTACAGCAGGCTCACTTACTGATGTTGTAACAAGTGATATGGCAAATATAAGCGTTAATGCTACTGCAAGTTATTCGGATGCCAATGCGGGAGAAAATAAAACAATCACCGTGATATATGTTCTTTCGGGATCGGCAGCTTCTAACTACCTGATGCCTGTAAACGATGTTTATTCGGGTGCAGATGTAAAAATCACCCGCAAACAACTGATAATTTCCGACCCGGTTGTTGTAACAAGCAAAATGGTAGATGGAAATTCAACAGCTCAAATTACTTCTGTTGGAGCACTTTCGGGAATAGAGTCTGTAGATGCAGGCAAGGTAAGTGTGAGCTCAGTTGCTAATTACGACAATGCGCTGGTTGGCAAATCAAAAACAATAACTGTAGTTTATAATCTTGCCGGAAGTGCAAAAGATAATTACAGCGCCCCTGTTAATTTCACAGTCAGCAATGCCGTAATCTCTGATTTTATCACGTTGAGTCCGTTGTCGATTCCTTCAAGAGGCTGTGAGGGTTCCGATATGAATCTTGATTATACTATTCTGACCGGAGATCCTACGACTTATAAAATCTCGTTCAATCAGGCTGCACTTACTGCCGGTATGCAAAATGTGACTTATACCAACTTGCCAACTACCGCAATAAGCGGAACAATTTCTTTTGCAATTCCTTCGGGGATGAAGGAAGGAACTTACGTCGGAACATTAGTCATGAATAATGATTTTGGAGTGGAAAGCGTTGGATATTCTTTTGAATTTACAGTCAACATATCGAACGGAATGCTCGTAACTAAATTCAATAAAGTGGTATTGATTGACAACAGCGATAATAACTTCGTAAGCTACCAGTGGTTTAAAGATGGCGTTGAGATTGCCGGAGCAGATAAGCAATTCTACAATGATCCTGAGGGATTAATCGGAGCTTATTCGGTAAGAGTGCAAACCAAAGACGGTCAAACTTTATATTCCTGCGAAAAGGTATTAAATATTACAACCTCTAAAAAGGTAACGGCTTATCCGAATCCGTTGAAAGAGGATCAGGATTGTACAGTCAAAATGGAAGGCTTCGACAGCGAAGAATTTGAAAATGCTGATTTGCAGGTGTTTGATGTCAGGGGTGTTTGCATTTACAAATCTACCAAAGTTGAAAAAACAAATTATATAAATTTCGACACATTATCAGGAGTTTATGTAGGACAGTTTACAACCGCCGATGGAGCTAAGTACATGTTTAAAATCCTTGTCGAAAAATAAATTTACGGTTTGCAGAGATGTTGATGCATCTCTGCAAACTTTCAATTCAATGTTTTTACAAACTGCACTTTACAAAAAAATATAAAGATGAAAAAACAAATTATACTAGGTTTATGCTTGTTGGCAACCGTCCTGATTCAGGCACAAGAGCCCGTTCAATATCTGCATTTCAATGTTGGAGGAGGTCTGCACAATCTCTCATACACCATGCCTAACGGCACACAAAACGGAAAATCCGGCTATACCATAAATGGCGCTTACAGTTATTTCTTTACACCAAACTGGGGCGTACAAGCCGGTCTGGGAATTCAATCATTCGGAGCAACATCGAAGCTTACTTATTTTACCGCTGCACCGGCTGTCGATTCTGAAGGTGATGCTTTTGAATTCAGAACTCAGTACACCAATTGGCAGGAAAAACAAAATGCGTTATACCTCGAAATCCCCGTTGCCGCTCAATACCGGTATGCAATTAATGAAAAATTAGGTTTGATTGGCTCGTTGGGAGCTAAAATAGCTTTGCCTGTTTATGCCAAATACAAAACAATTGGAGGCCAGATAAGAACCACGGGATATTACGAACAATGGAATGTGGAACTTTATGATTTACCCGAACAAGGATTCAGCACAATTACCAATAGTTTTACCGACAAAATTTCCCTAAACCCTGTTTTCACAGGATTAGCCGATGTTGGCGGGCTTTACAGATTATCAAACAATTTGGAGTTGTATGCGGGAGTTTATTTCAATTATGGTTTCAATAAAACCAAAACTCCCGATACAAAAGTAATTTATCAACAGAATGGCGTTTATAACGGCATGCTTGCCTCCAATCAGGTTCAGCATGTAAAACCCATTTCATTTGGACTGAAAGTTGGTGTATATTTACAATTGGGCAAACAAAGAAACGCAGTGAAAACTGAAATAGCAGAGCCAACGTTACCTGTTATAACACCCATTCCGGAAGTACCTAAAGACACCGTTGTCGAGTAAACTCCTGAAAAGGTAGAAGAACCAATTGTAGAGAAGAAAACTCCGGTAATAGTTGAGGCTCCAAAACCGGTTACAAAAGTTGAAAAACCAGCTGATCCGTTTAAAACAGCCAAAGCACTCGCATCATCAATTGTAATCAGATTTGATGAAAATTCAACTCAACCTATTTCAAAAATAAACAATGAAAAATTCAAAGCGATAATCAAGTACCTTAAGTCTAGTCCCAAAGCTCGTTTACAGATAATCGGACACACTTCAAATACCGGAAGCAGACACAACAACATGAAACTTGGTACTCAAAGAGCCATTGAAATTCAAAACAAACTTATTCAATTTGGAGCGCCAAGAGCTCAACTTTTAACACAGAGTAAAGCTTACGACGACCCTCTTGTTCCTAATACCACTGCGGCAAACCGGGCTAAAAACCGGAGAGTTGAATTTGAATTAATAATGAAATAGTTGTTGCTAATCATATAAATGTTGGTAAGTGTATCCACTGGTTTGTTTCAACTTGTAAGTCGAGAGACAACTTAAGAAAGAGAAATTTATAAAGGAAAAAAGAGTTATTGAGAATTAAAACAAAGGCTGTTTCTGTTTATATGAAACAGCTTTTGCTTTTTATAATGTAATTGTTATCTTTAATTATCACATAATTATCTCAAGCGTTCTAATCTGGAAGCATCGAGGCGGAGTAAAATAAACAGCAAAACTGTGAATCCCCACAAAGAAGATCCTCCATAACTGAAGAACGGAAGCGGGATACCAATAACAGGCATAATTCCGAGAACCATTCCGATATTGATAGTGAGATGGAAAAAGAATATACTTGCTACACAGTAGGCATAGACCCTGTTGAAAACTTCACGCTGTCGTTCTGCAATCCTGAGTAATCGCATCAAGAATAGCCAGTAAATCGCTAAAACCAAAGTTGATCCCCAGAAACCATGTTCTTCACCAACGGTGCAAAAGATAAAGTCAGTATCCTGTTCCGGAACATATTTTAGTTTGGTTTGTGTTCCATTCAAAAAACCTTTTCCCCAGAATCCACCGGAACCGATAGCGATTTTCGATTGGTTTACGTTGTATCCCGCACCTGTAAGGTCATCTTCCATATTGAGCAAAACTTTTATACGGATCTGTTGGTGAGGTTGAAGTACTTTCTCGAATAAGTAATCGGAAGAAAAGCAAAACAATACGGAGCCAATCGATAATGCAACGATTAACCAGTATTTTTTGTAGCGGTTAATCATTTCTATAACTATCCAATAAACACAGGATGCCAAAACTGTAAAGATGGCTATATAATTATAATTTATTCTGAACCAAATATTGACAATATATGAGGCCGCTGCAATAATTACAGTTCCAGTTATTGCAAGAAATGCTTCTTTTCGGTTTCTGGCAACAAATATTGCATAAATAACTTGTGCTGCAACAATGATAAACATGGCTAATAACATTCCCAAAGTTCCTCTGTCGCCCTGAATTGGTACAATGCTGAAACGGATGATTATTACAAACAAAACAATGGCAAATGTTCCTATTAGCAAAACTATCCCATTCATCCCTTCTCGGTAGAACATGAGCAGAAAAGCAACGAAAACTAATGCAGAACCAGTCTCCTTTTGTAAAATAATAAGTGCAAAGGGCAGGAATACAAACATTCCCAACGGAATTAAGTCTCTCCAGTTTTTGAGTTTATAATTGTATGAACTCATAAACTTGGACAATGCCAATGCAGTTGCCACTTTAGCTAACTCGGCAGGTTGAAAACTAATCGGACCAAGTACCAACCACGATCGGGAGCCTTTGATGTCAGTCGCCACAAATATTGTGACGAGCAATAACAGCATGGCTGCGGTATAGATAAAATAAGCAAAAATATTGTACATCTTGGAATCAACCAAAAGCAACATGCCACCGATGCCAAAAGCCGTAAGAATCCAGATAAACTGCTTACCCGCACGTTGATTAACTGGCACCGTAAATGCTTATCCAGCCCATAAGAACAAGAACAACGAAATAGAAAATCGTTGTCCAGTCTAACGCGTATCGTATGCTAACGTTCCTTGACATCGAAATTTGTTATTGATGTTGACATTCTCTCTAATAATTCCTGTCGCTCTATTTTACCGTAAATATACTGTTCCATCATCAAACTGGAAATAGGAGCAGCCCATGTAGCACCAAATCCGGCATTTTCAACAACGACTGCTATTGCTATTTTCGGATTTTCACGAGGTGCAAAACCTACGAAAATCGAGTGGTCTTTTCCATGATTGTTTTGGACAGTACCTGTTTTTCCGCACATGCTTGTGTTGGGGATTTTGTAAGCCCGACCGGTTCCAAACTCAAATACGCGCCACATACCTTCGTTCACAATCGGGAAGAATTTCTTGTCGACCTGCGCTTTGTGTATTTTTGTAAGCATCGAATCGCTTTTGTTGAGATGCGGAGTAATGTAGTAACCTTCGTTGGCTATGATTGACATTGCATTTGCAAGTTGTAAAGGTGTAACCAAAATCTCTCCTTGCCCAATAGATAATGAGCGAATGGTGATGGCACGCCAACCGGTTTCTCCAAAATATTTGTTGAAATATTTTTGTTTCGGAATGTTTCCTCTGGATTGCTCGTAAATATCACTATCTTCGAATTTTCCGCCAAAACCAAAACTTCTGATTCTATCTTCCCATTCCTGATATCTTTTTTTGAAAATATGATTCTTTTCTCCATATCCATCTTTCTCGAGCGTTGCTTTAAATGTATTCCAGAAATATGGATTACAACTTTGTTCTATTGCTCCCAAAAGAGTTACAGGAGATCCGTGATGGTGCGTACACTTTATCGGTGATGAACCAGGTCCGTTACAAGCAAATAGTGTATGTTCGTTAATCCCACCCATTTGTTGGCAAACAAGTGCCTGAATGGTCTTAAAAGTAGAACCCGGAGGATATTGGGCTTGTGTGGCACGGTTGATCAACGGTTTGGTCGGGTCGTTTACCAATGACCAATAATTCTTTGATCGCTGGCGGCCTACTAAAATTGACGGATCAAAAGCAGGGTTTGATACCATTGCAAGAATTTCTCCCGTTTTAGGTTCGATGGCAACAACACTACCAACTTTACCAGTCAATAGTTTTTCTCCTAGCTTTTGTAATTCAACATCGATCGTTAGCGTCAGATTTACTCCAGCCTTGGGAGCAATGTCTTCCTTGCCATCTTCGTAACTTCCTTTGATTCTTCCTTTGGCATCACGAAGCAGAATTTCCACTCCCTTTTCTCCACGAAGTTGTTTCTCGTAAGTATATTCAATTCCATCGCGCCCGGCATAATCGCCTTGAGTGTAATAATCGTCGTTTTCAATTCTCCGGCGCGAAACTTCTCCAATACTCCCCAAAACATGCGCCGCAATAGGAAAAGTGTATTCGCGCAAAGTTCTGTTCTGAATATAAAATCCGAGGAATTTGTACATCGATTGTTGGATAGTAGCAATATCTTCTATCCCTAGCTGACTCATAAAAAGCTGGGGAGTATACGATGAATAGCCCGGATTTTTTCGACGATCTTTAATTTCTGCTATTCGATTTATAAAATATTCCTTATCAATATTCAACGCTTTACAAAAAGATATTGTGTCGAGATCTTTTATCTCGCGCATGATAAGTGCAATGTCATAGGCCGGTTTGTTGTAAACCAGTAATTTGTGATTTCGGTCGTAAATTAAACCTCGCGGAGGATATTGAGTTTTCTTGAGAAAAGCATTGCTGTCTGCACCTTCCTTGTACTTCGTTTCAATAATCTGAATTGAAAATAGTCGGAGAATGTACACAAGAATAATAGCCGACATGATAATGGCGATTACATATCTTCTGTTTTGAAGTGTATCGTTAATCATTTGCTATTTTCTTTTTAGAGATTGAATGCCAAATATAAGCAAAATGGTAACTAGTGAACTAAAAATAATTTTTCCCGAGGTTATCCAGAAATGCGAAAGCGAAAATGCTTCGAGGTAAAATAAAGCTGTGTGATGAATAATCACCATGGCTATAACATATTTAACATAAGCACTAACGCCAAATGTATAAAATGAAGGAGTTGGATTATTCCCTTCTTCCAGTGAAGTAAATACTTTTATAATACCACTTCTCATAAATGCAATCAAAACTGTTGCGAAGGCGTGCATCCCAAGAGTGTTGGAAAAAATATCAATCGTAATTCCTAATAAAAAAGCAAGCAGAAGGGTAACCCAACGTTTTGTTAGAACAGGCAGTGAAAGAATAAAAAGGATGTAAATGTAAGGATTTATATAGCCAAGAAACTGAACATTGTTCAGTACCAAGACCTGAGCAACGACCAGTAAAATGAATCGAAATATGTTTTGTAGAACGACGGGCATTATATATAATTTACGATTTACGATTAAAAGATCTTATTGTTCTTCTGAATTTAATTCAAGATTTCGTTGTTCTTTGTAATTCAGATAATTGATGATTTTTACGTGCGAAAGTGTTCGGAAGTTTACCGCTAGTTTCACTTTTATCTTATAATAAGCATCACTTTCTTTTATGCGGAAATCTTCAATATTCCCTACCGGAATTCCTTCGGGGAATGTACTGGTCAGGCCACTTGTAATAAGCGTGTCGCCCAACGAAAGCTCCACATGGCGGGCTATGTCAGTCAAATTTGAATAACGGTAATCCTCGCCCGACCAAAGAAGTGAACCTGTATAATTGTTGCGTTTGAATTTACATATTTCGATTTTCGGATTTAGAATAGGAATCACCACCGCAAACCGATTAGATACGTTTTTTACGATCCCGACAACTCCTTCGTCACTGATAACCCCCATGTCGATATTTACACCATCGGCTTTACCCTTATTTATAGTGATGTAGTTTTGAAGTCTGTTGGTAGAGCTGCTTATAACTTTTGCTGAGATAAACTTGTACTCCATTTCGGGAGGAATGCGGAAATGAAGTGAATCATCACCGTCTTTCTGAAGGGTGGAAAGTTTGTTGCGCAGGTCGATAATCTGATTTTTCAGAGCGGTATTTTCTTCGGCGAGATTTTCGTTGGCAGCGCGCAGTTTGAAAAATTCAACCACCGAATTGCTCCATTCGTACATGCCCGAAACCACCGAATTACTTGATGAAAGAAATACGCTTCGCTGATAATCCCTGCTGTTTACAACCATGCTGAAGGAAATTATTTCCAGGAACAGAAATAAAAACACAACACTATATTGAATCAAAAAATTGATAAGATTCCTCATGATTGCCGGGACTGGATGTGGGGAAAAGGATTCGTAAAAAGCCAAATTTCCGGCCGAAGGTATTTCCTTCGGCCGGAAATTCAATAAATTATCTGATAAGGAACGAGAATTTATCTACGTTCTTCAATGCGATTCCTGTTCCTCGCGCAACAGCACGTAACGGATCTTCGGCAATGTGGAATTGGATGTTTAGTTTGTCGGTCAAACGTTTGTCTAGTCCTCGCAACAATGCACCACCACCTGCTAAATAAATACCGCGTTGAACAATGTCAGCATACAATTCAGGAGGAGTTTGTTCCAACGCACTAAGGATTGCAGCTTCCATTTTTGAAATTGATTTTTCCAAACAGTGCGCAATTTCCTGATATGATACCGGAACCTGCATTGGCAAAGCTGTCATACGGTTTGGTCCGTGTACGATATAATCTTCCGGCGCATCTTCAAGGTCAGTCAAAGCGGCTCCTACGTTTATTTTGATCAATTCGGCAGTGCGTTCACCTACTTTGATGTTGTGCATGCGCCCCATGTATTCAACAATATCCATTGTTAAGTCATCTCCTGCAATACGAATCGATTTATTGGAAACGATACCTCCAAGCGAAATTACGGCAATTTCCGTTGTCCCACCACCGATATCAACAATCATACATCCGCTTGGTGCTTCAACATCGATACCGATACCAATTGCAGCAGCCATAGGTTCGTAAATCATATACACTTCGCGACCTCCGGCATGTTCCGATGAGTCACGTACCGCACGAATTTCTACTTCGGTACTTCCCGATGGAATACAAACTACCATTTTCAACGTAGGAGAGAAAAGGTGATTTTTTGTAGGAATCATTTTAATCATCCCGCGAATCATTAATTCGGCAGCATAGAAGTCCGCAATCACACCATCTCTCAATGGGCGAACCGTGCGAATTCCTTCGTTTTCTTTTCCTTGCATCTGACGGGCTTTTTCGCCAATGGCTATGAGCTTGTCGGAACGTTTGTCCAAAGCAACTACCGATGGTTCGTCTACTACTATTTTGTCATTATGGATGATAATGGTATTGGCAGTACCTAAGTCAATCGCTATTTCTTGTGTAAATGAAAATAGTCCCATATTTTTAGTTTGAATGTTTAATAGTTTTTTAGTTTAAAATGTTGACGCTTGCTGTTGCAATTAATGTTTGAAATGACGGAAGCCAGTTGTTACCATCGACAATCCTGTTTCGTTACATTTTTCAATCGAAAGCTTGTCGTTGATAGAACCACCAGGTTGAATTACGGCTGTAATTCCTGCTTCACCGGCAATCTGTACGCAATCGGGGAATGGGAAAAATGCATCCGAAGCCATAACCGCGCCTTTCAAATCGAAATTGAAAGTTTCCGCTTTTTCGATAGCTTGCGATAATGCATCAACTCGTGATGTTTGTCCAACGCCGCTTGCACACATTTGTTTGCCTTTAGCCAAAACAATAGCATTAGATTTGGTGTGTTTTACAATTTTGTTTGCAAACAATAAATCTTCGATTTCTTCAGAAGAAGGAGCTTTCTCGGTAACAGTTGTCAGATGTTCTGCAGTTTCGGTATGAATATCTTTATCTTGCATCAACACACCGTTAAGCAGTGAACGGAACTGTTGAGTTTTTATTTTCGCATTTTTCAAAATCAGAATGATGCGATTTTTCTTTTGTCCGAGTATTTCGAGTGCTTCCAAATCGTAATCAGGAGCAATCACCACTTCGAAGAAGATTTTGTTCATTTCTTCGGCTGTAGCTTTATCCACAATTGCGTTTGTAATCAGAACACCGCCAAATGCCGAAACAGGATCGCCAGCCAAAGCAGCATTCCATGCGTCAACCAACACAGGGCGCGAAGCAATTCCGCAAGCGTTGTTGTGTTTCAGTATGGCGAATGTGATATCGTCGAAATCGTTAATCAAATTTACGGCAGCGTCAATGTCGAGCAGGTTGTTGTAAGAAATTTCTTTTCCCTGAAGTTGCTCAAACATTTCATCAAATTTTCCGAAGAAAACACCGCGTTGATGAGGATTTTCTCCGTAACGAAGAACTTTTGAATTGTTTTCGCTGTGACGGAATGCGCTGTCTTCCTGTCCGTCGAAATAGTTAAAAATGGCAGAATCGTAATGTGACGAAACAGCAAAAGCTTCTTTTGCAAACCAACGGCGTTCTTCAATCGAAGTTTCGGCTCCGTTTGCAGTAATAATTTCAAGAAGCGGTTCGTATTGATCCTGAGATGCTATGATAACAACGTCATTATAATTTTTTGCTGCGGCACGAATAAGAGAAATTCCACCGATATCAATTTTCTCAATAGTGGTTGCTTCGTCTGCGCCCGCTGCAACAGTAGCTTCGAAAGGGTATAAATCAACAATTACAAGATCAATTTCTGGAATTTCGTAT
>QKGU01000107.1 GCA_003250325.1 Paludibacter sp. | reverse complement strand
TGCAGATTATCGGGGTGAAATTTGTGTTATCTTAATCAACTTATCTACTGAAGATTTTGTCATAAACGATGGCGAAAGAATTTGTCAAATGATAATTGCCGCTCACGAACAAGCTGAATGGGTTGAAGTACGTGAGCTTGCCGAAACCGAAAGAGGAGCCGGAGGTTTTGGCCATACCGGAAAACATTAATTCTATCGGAATCAACCGTTTTCCAGGATATTGAAATAAGCTAAAGTAAAACATGCGAATTAAACACCATTTATATCTATTTTTTATATTTATTCTTGCGGCTTGCAGTTCAACAAAGTCGTTGAAGCAAGAAAACAGCGAAAAAGATCATCTTTCGGTAGAAGTCCAACGTCAGTTCGACTATTATTTTTATGAAGGTGTCAGACTCAAGGAGCTTCAGAAGTACGATCAGGCATTGGAAACTTTCAAAATGTGTCTTGCAATAGACTCACTGAATGCTGGTGCTCAAGCGGTCGGCATGAACGATGAAGCGCTTCGCTGCATGGAAACTGCCGTAAAACTACAACCGCAAAACTGGTGGTATAATTTGCAACTAATTACGCTTTATTCGAACAAAAAAGACTGGACAGCAGCCATAGAAACGGCTCTTAATGTGCAGCATTACTATCCGAATAAAGAAGATATTTATAACATACTGACTTCGCTTTACCGCCAGACACAAGAATACGACAAAGCAATTGCCGCATACGACAAGTTGGAAAGCCTGACAGGAATTGATCAAAGCATTTCGTTCGAAAAATTCCGTTTGTACGTTCAACTGAATAAGTTCAAAAAAGGAATTGCAGAGATTGACAAGCTGATAAATAAATACCCAACCGAAACGCGTTATCAGGTATTGCGTGGAGATATTTTCATGCAGCAAAAGATGGCCGACAAAGCTTTCGAAATTTATCAAAGCGTTTTGAAAAACGACCCTCAAAACGCTTACGTGTACGTTTCATTGTCGGAGTATTACAAATCGGAAAATCAACCTGAGAAGGCAATGGAGTCGATCGAAAATGCTCTGAAAAGCGACGAATTGGACGTGGATACCAAAATGGAGATTTTGGGACAATACGTGGAGAAAGTGGTAAAAGATTCCACCAAATTGGATGAAACCGAGAGTTTGTTCAAACTGTTGACCGACCGTTATCCGTTGGAAGAGCAGGTGCATGGCTACTATGCTGTTTTTCTGCAATTCAGAAATCGTAATTCAGAAGCAATTTCGGAACTGGAAACCATGATCAACATCAACCCTAAAAATCAACAAACATGGTTGAGGTTAATCCAGCTTTATTTAGGCGACAAAAAGTTTAGCGATCTGATAACAGTGACTGACAGAGCCATTGAAGAACTTCCGAAAATTCCGGCATGGTATTTTTACCGGGGAATCGGACAATTCCAACTCGAAGAATATCATCAGGCACTGGATAGTTACAAAACCGGATTGCCATTTATTGATGCAGGACAGGCTGGAATGAAAAGCGATTTCTATGCCCAAATTGGAGACATCTATTTTAAACTGGAACAGAAAGATTCAGCTTTCGTCAATTATGAGAACTCATTAGCCGCCAATCCAAAGAATATTATGGTAATGAATAATTACGCATATTACCTTTCGTTGGAGAAAAAAGATTTGCGTAAAGCCGAGAAAATGAGCGCCAAAACAGTAGAACTCGATCCGAAAAACAGTACATATCTGGATACTTACGCGTGGATTTTGTATCAGGAGGCAAACTACTCTCTGGCAAAGTTCTATATCGAACGCGCTATTGATAATTTATCGAAAGATGAAGACCCGGGCATTATTCTCGATCATTATGGCGACATTTTGTGGATGAATAGCAAAGACGACAATAAAGACGATGCCAAAGCGTTAGAAATGTGGCAGAAATCATACGACTCTGGAAATAAAACTGAAGAGTTAAAAAAGAAAATAGAAAACAAAGGCTGGGAACGCAAGTAAAACCGAAGATAGCTTATGACATTACAAAAAATATATTTTAAAATAACCATATTGCTGGCGATACTTGCTTTTGCTTCGTGTAAAACAACGAAAAATGTTACCTCAATTTCCGAAAGCACAAAAAGCGTCACTTCGTTAGTGGAGAAAATTTTGAAAGCCGAACCTCAGTTTACTACTGCTAACGTAAGCAAAATGTCGATAGCTGTAGAAATGACAGGGCGGAATGTAAATGCAAATGCAACCTGCAAAATAAGAAAGGACTCTCTTATTCATTTGTCTATTCAGCCATTTATGGGTATTGAGCTTTTCAAAGCCGAGCTTACGCCTGACAGCATAAGAGTATTCGACAAAATGAATAACAAGTTTTATTTTCTCGATTATAACTTCTTTGCAGAAAAGTTTAATCTAAAAGTTGATTTTTACAGTTTGCAATCACTTATTTTCGGGCAACTATTTTGCATCGGGGAAAAAGAACTTGACATCAACAAACTGAGCTTAAGTCAAAACAATACTGGACAAAAAAGATTATCCTTCGAAAACGGAGATATGCAGCAATATACCGATGTTACAAACGACTTTAATCTTCAACAAGTATTGCTGAAATCGAAAAGCAACGATTACGAGCTCAAGACGAATTACAGTAATTATGTAGTAGAAAACGGAGTCAGTTTTCCCGGCAAAATCTCATTGAACGCAACAAATCAAAAACATACTGTGGCATGTGATTTTTCGATATTACGAGTTGAGTTCAACGGTCCGTTTAAATTTCAGGCGACAAATGCAAACCGATACAGTAAGGGAGACATTGAGCAATTGCTAAAGAAATAAACAATTTACAATCAGAAAACACCATATAAACCAATGCGATTTCAATCAAATCTACGTATTTTTCTGTTTATTATTTCCATTTCATTTACCATAAGCACTCTGCAGGCGCAGAGTGTAAAGGAGTTGGAATCTCAAAGAAAACAAACACTTCAGAAACTGGAAACAACCAGCAAATTGCTGAACGAAACAAAAAAATCGCAACGCAGCTCGTTGAACAAACTCAACATCCTTTCCAAAGACAT
>QKGU01000291.1 GCA_003250325.1 Paludibacter sp. | reverse complement strand
TATCTTTCTTCTTTGATAGCATAATATATTTGCAAGATTTATGCATCAAATATACTAAAACTTGCAGATATACACAACACTTTTAAGATTTATTTTACTGATAATCTTATGTTTATGGACTTTTTAAGGGTCGACTAAATAAATCCAACTGTTAAATATATTAACAGTTAATTGCGAGTTGTTTCAACAATTGAGTGATATTGATGAAAACCAAAGCAAATGTTAATTGCAATTAACGATTGAATAATTTTTTAAAGTTAGAACTTGATGAATAATGTAGCCAAAAAAGAAACAAAATTAACTTGTTTTTACAGTTTTTCTGCACGTCCAGGAAGGCGTTTTTATCGAAAAGATAACATCTTGATATTCAACAACAACAGTCACGTGATAACGGATGTCAAAATGAGTTGCTTAACAATTTTTCAAATCCTGGGAAAATAGTCGAAATTCGTACCTTGTAACTCAAATTATTCGACTATTTTTGCTAAAACGTTCTTTCATACTTTCAATGACATGCTTGATAATATGCTACCTAACGAACAATGGGCTTGGTAGCATGAATAAGTGGATAATTGACAATCAAATAGATAGGTCTAACTTAACAAAAGGAGGTTACTCTTTCGTCGCTTCCGCCTGAACGCTGGAAACTGAAAAGTTTCCGGCGTTTTTGTTTTTGTATGTAAGTTGATATTTGATAATTAAAAACGTATCTTTGCAGGAGATAAATAAATTTTCCATGAGATTTGACGAACTTCCGCTTTGCGATGCTGTTTTAGACGGCTTGCAAGCCATGAACTTTAAAGAAGCCACTCCCGTTCAGGCTGAAACCATTCCTGTTATTTTGAATAAACGCGACGTAATTGCGTGTGCACAAACCGGAACCGGGAAAACGGCCGCATTCATTTTGCCTTTATTGCACAACCTTCAAACCGAGCCGCACGATGAGGATAAAATAAACGCTATTATAATGGCTCCGACACGTGAATTGGCGCAGCAAATCGATCAGCAAATGGAAGGTTTCTCGTATTTCACTTCGTTTTCGTCGGTTGCGGTGTATGGCGGAAGTGACGCTGCATCGTGGGACGTTCAGAGTCGCGGACTTAAAAGAGGAGCTGATGTGGTGATTGCAACACCCGGACGATTGATTTCGCATATAAATCTTTATGATATCGATTTTTCGGGAGTCAAGTATTTCATCCTTGACGAAGCAGACCGTATGCTCGATATGGGCTTTTTCGATGATATTATGCTTGTGGTGAAACGATTGCCAAAAGAAAGACAGACTATCATGTTTTCGGCAACCATGCCACCAAAGATTCGCCAAATGGCAAAAACGATTTTGATTGATCCGGTTGAGGTTAAAATTGCCGTTTCGAGACCACCGGAAAGCATTATGCAAACGGCATATATCTGCTACGAAAATCAGAAAAACAAAATTATCCAACATCTTTTTGGAAGCGAACAACTTAATAAGGTTATTATTTTTGCAGGTTCGAAGTTGAAAGTGAAAGAACTTTTCAAAACTTTCCGCCAAATGGGATTGTCGGTAGGAGAGATGCACTCCGATCTTGAACAGTCACAACGCGAACATGTGATGCACGAATTCAAAAACAATCGTGTCAGTATTCTGGTAGCTACCGACATTGTTTCGAGAGGGATCGACATAGATGATATTTCGCTCGTAATCAATTATGATGTTCCTCACGATGCCGAAGATTATGTTCACCGCATTGGGCGTACGGCGCGTGCAAGTGCAAAAGGTTTGTCGATTACTTTTGTGTCGGAAGAAGAACAATACAAGTTCAAACAAATAGAAGACTTTCTCGAAAAAATAATTTATAAGATTCCTATGCCCGAAGAATTGGGCGAAGCTCCGGAATATAATCCGGAACTACACCGAAAAGGGCACAAGAAGTTTTCACAACGAAAAGGTAAATTTCAGAGAAATCACAAGAAAAGAAGCAATTGATTCTTCTATGTAATGAAAATTATTTGTCTTAAATTGCCGTTGGCTTTAGCCAACGAGCGATAATTATTCAAAGAATGGGCTTTAGCCAAACGTTACATTTGTTAGAGCTTTTTGCAGATAATCTGATTATTTGATCACTTCTTTTGTCAGAGCATCCCTGATCATTTTTCGTATCTCCAATTGTCTGGTATCAATTTCACGACGGGCAGCAGGTCTGTAAAGGTTTGCGTACTTGCATTTTGCAGGTCTAATTTTCATGTCGTCCAACGTTCCGGTTACATTTACACCAAGCCGGAATGGTAGCGGACTGTCGGTGACGGAAATATGGTAATTGAACGACATATCCAAATTATGACGACCGGCAATC
Organism: Paludibacter sp.; assembly: GCA_003250325.1. Classification (GTDB taxonomy): domain Bacteria; phylum Bacteroidota; class Bacteroidia; order Bacteroidales; family Paludibacteraceae; genus Paludibacter. The sequence continues at coordinate 239 of QKGU01000291.1, read as the reverse complement.
ACTGCTTTGTATTTATCCATTACAATTAAGAAAGGATAAATATCCACCTCATTTTTGAAAATGGTAAATTCGGCAGAAAGACTATCTACTTTGTTTTCAGTCTTCTTATTAAACCGTAAAGTTTTTGCAATTTCGGAGAAAGTTTCTCCATCCATCAACACCAGATTTTCTCCTTTTATTGATGAGACTCCCCGCAATGTTGATTTCTTCAAATTGTAACTGGAATCGAGATATGTTTC
>QKGU01000397.1 GCA_003250325.1 Paludibacter sp. | reverse complement strand
AGTATCTTTCTTCTTTGATAGCATAATATATTTGCAAGATTTATGCATCAAATATACTAAAACTTGCAGATATACACAACACTTTTAAGATTTATTTTACTGATAATCTTATGTTTATGGACTTTTTAAGGGTCGACTAATTATTATCCATCCGACCATTTCCCGGTGGTTATCAAGTGTAGAATAAAATAAAAACAGAGGTGTTTATCGAATAAACACCTCTGTTTTTATTAATAAACTATCTCGGGTTATTGCTATATTAATCTTTGAATTTTGCGCTTAAGAACTCGCGATTCAAACGTGCAATGTGCGAAATAGAGATTGCTTTAGGACATTCAGCTTCGCATGCTCCTGTATTTGTACAGTTACCGAAACCTAGTTCATCCATTTTTGCAACCATTTTCTTTGCACGGCTAGCTGCTTCCACTTTACCCTGTGGCAACAAAGCCAACTGGCTAACTTTTGCAGAAACGAAAAGCATAGCTGAACCGTTTTTACAGGTAGCAACACAAGCTCCACAACCAATGCAAGAGGCTGCATCCATTGCTTCATCCGCGTCAATTTTAGAAATAGGAATTGCATTACCATCAGGTACTCCACCGGTATTTACTGAAACGAAACCACCAGCCTGAATAATTTTATCGAAAGCACCACGATCCACCATTAAGTCTTTGATTACAGGGAATGCTGCCGAACGCCATGGTTCAACAGTAATTGTTTCGCCATCGTTGAAACGACGCATGTGAAGCTGACAAGTAGTAGTTTCAGCATCCAAGCCATGAGGATGTCCGTTGATAAACAAGCTACACATACCGCAAATACCTTCGCGACAATCGTGATCGAAAGCGATAGGTTCTTTACGTTCGCTGATCAATTTTTCATTCAGCACATCCAACATTTCGAGGAATGAGCTATCAGTGGAAACATTATCCAATTTGTAGGTCTCGAATTTACCTTTTTCTTTCGGACCTGCCTGACGCCATATTTTAAGCGTTATATTTATAGTTTTATCCATAATATTTTTAGTTACAAGTTACGAGTTACAAGTTACAAGAACTGAACAGCAACTATTGTTAATATATTAATTATTATATTTTTTCATCACGAGTTTTAATCGATTTAATAAGCGAAGAAGTCATTTTTATTATTTCAAATACAAGTTCTTGTAATTGATCTGAATTTTGAACTTTCAAAAAACCTAATTCTTTCGAAATAATAATTTGTGTCTCAAGTTCAGAGGCTGAACCTAGTACAATGTACAGAAAATGAATTAATTCTTTATCAGAATTTCGTCCGCTCCCTTCAGCAATATTTGAAGGGATTGAAACCGCGGCTCTCCTCATTTGCGATACTAATCCAAATTGTTCGTTTGCAGGAAACAATTGAGTAATTTCATAAATTGATTTTACTAATTCAATTCCCTTTTGCCAAACCTTCAGATCTTTATGACTGTTCATTTTCGTTTATTAATCAATTAATAAATTACTTGTTACTTTAGAAAATCCGTTGATATTTTTACTTGTAACTCGTAACTTGTAACCCGTAACTATTTTACGATTTATAATTACGTTGTTGACGGTGAACAAACTCATATTCGAGACTTTCTTTCAATAATTCAGGTTCGTTACCTTCACCGTTGAATTTCCAGCAAGAAGCAAATGCGAATTCTTCATCATTACGTAATGCTTCACCTTCAGGAGTCTGATATTCTTCACGGAAGTGACCACCACACGATTCTTCACGCATCAAAGCATCACGAGCCATCAATTCACCTATTTCAATGAAATCAGCTACACGAAGTGCTTTTTCAAGTTCGTTGTTCAGGCTGTTTGCAGCTCCCGGAACATAAACATTGCTCCAAAATTCTTTGCGAACTTCTTTGATTTTTTCAAGAGCAACTTCCAAGCCTGCTTTGTTACGACCCATTCCTACAAAATCCCACATGATTAATCCAAGTTCACGGTGAATAGAATCAACCGATTTTGTACCCTGAATGCTCATGATTTTCTTGATTTTTTCGTTTACTGCGTTTTCTGCTTCTGCGAATTCAGGAAGTTCTGTGCTCATGCGTGGAACCTGAATCTGATCGGCCAGATAATTTTGAATGGTGTAAGGCAATACAAAATATCCATCGGCAAGACCCTGCATCAAAGCCGAAGCTCCAAGACGGTTAGCACCGTGATCAGAGAAGTTAGCTTCACCAATACAGAAAAGTCCTTTGATTGAAGTTTGTAGTTCGTAATCAACCCAGATACCACCCATTGTGTAGTGAATAGCCGGATAAATCATCATCGGAGTTTTATATGGATTGTCATCAACGATTTTTTCGTACATCTGGAAAAGGTTTCCGTAACGGGCACGGATTGTATCTTCTCCTAAACGTTGAATAGCAGAAGAGAAATCAAGATAAACAGCCAAACCGGTCCAAAACCTGCATCGCAACGTTCTTTTGCAGCACGAGAAGCAACGTCACGAGGAACAAGGTTACCGAAAGCAGGGTAACGACGTTCCAAATAATAATCGCGTTCGTCTTCGCTCAAATCGGTTGCTTTTTTCTTTCCTGCACGGATAGCTTCTGCATCTTCTTTTTTCTTAGGTACCCAAATACGTCCATCGTTACGAAGCGATTCAGACATCAAAGTCAGTTTTGACTGGAATTCGCCATGTACAGGAATACAAGTCGGGTGAATCTGAGCATAAGCAGGATTTGCGAAATAAGCTCCTTTTTTATACATCTGAACAGCTGCAGAACCATTAGAACCCATTGCGTTGGTTGAAAGGAAGAATGTATTTCCGTATCCACCTGTTCCAACTACAACTGCATGAGCGAAGAAACGTTCGATTTTTCCACTCACCAGATTTCTAGCAATAATTCCGCGGGCACGACCTTCAACAACAACTACATCGAGCATTTCGTAGCGTGAATATAATTTCACCGATCCTTTTCCAATCTGACGGCTCAAAGCTGAATAAGCTCCAAGTAACAATTGTTGTCCGGTTTGTCCTTTAGCATAGAAAGTACGCGACACCTGAGCTCCACCAAACGAACGGTTGTCCAACAAACCACCGTATTCGCGGGCGAAAGGAACTCCCTGAGCCACACACTGATCGATAATACTGTTTGATACTTCGGCCAAACGATAAACATTGGCTTCGCGGGCACGGTAGTCACCCCCTTTGATTGTATCGTAGAAAAGACGGTAAACAGAGTCACCATCATTTTGATAATTTTTTGCTGCATTGATACCACCCTGTGCCGCAATGGAGTGAGCACGACGAGGTGAATCCTGAATACAGAAGTTAAGTAC
>QKGU01000328.1 GCA_003250325.1 Paludibacter sp. | reverse complement strand
ATCATACTTATGAAAAATGTGGTTGTTTTTCTTCTAAGTTAATGATATTCAACGAATTGAGCAAATTATTTGACGACTAATTTACTCTGTATCAATATAATAAATCAAATTGAATCTCGGAGTCGCTACTCCTGATTCGCATAATTTATAAAATATGTGAATTTGCGATTATTTGCGTAATTTGCGTTCACTTTTACTTATGAGACATCTACTATTAAAACCAATTTCAAGAATGTGCTTTACAAAAAATAATATTCAGTGAGTTCTACTTGTAACTCGTACCTAAAATCTTGTAACTAATTAAATGAATAAGTTTTTTTCAATAATCGTTTGCCTATCATTCGCAGTTAATTTTTCTCAGGCTGCCTCCTCACCTCATGGAGACAAGCTGAATATTAATTGCGAAATTTGTCATGACACGCTCGATTGGAAAAAAATAAAATCATCTTTCAACCACGATAGCACATCTTTCAGGCTGGAGGGGAAACACGTTTCGGTAGATTGCAAAAGCTGTCACACCGATTTGGTTTTCGAAAACGCCAAATCCGATTGTTATTCTTGCCATATTCCTAAACATAAAAAGCCGCAAAGTTTCGATTGTAATGTGTGCCATAGTCAGGAAAACTGGAAATCGAAGATCTTCGATCATTCCAAAACTATTTTCCCATTATTGGGAGCTCATAAGGAAACAAGTTGCATGAAATGCCACGATAACGGATTTTCCAACACTTCAACAGCCTGTTCGGATTGCCATTTGGATAATTACATCCAAGCAAAAAATCCCGATCATGTGGCGTTGAAGTATTCCAAAGATTGTTTCAAATGTCATAATACTTTTAGCTGGAAATCGCAGGATTTCAATCACGACAAACTAACGACATTCCCTTTGACCGGAACACATTCAGGTTTAGACTGCACACAATGCCACAAAAACGGATTTGAAAAAACGTCAAAACAATGTGTGAGTTGTCACTCGACTAAATATGATCGCACGACCAATCCAGATCACAAGACAGCCGGTTTTTCGGATAATTGTGAAGCATGCCATACTACAACAAAATGGCGACCTTCCACATTCGATCACAGCAAGCAATCCAAATTCCCACTAAGCGGAGCACATATAAAAGCAAAATGCACCGATTGCCATATGGCTAATTATGCAGCAACTTCCACCGAATGTGTCAGTTGCCATTTGGACGATTATGAGAAAGCTAAAAATCCTGATCATGTGAAAGCCGGTTTCTCGAAAGAATGCGAAAACTGCCACAATACCAGTGGGCGTTCACCATCCAAATTCGATCATAACAAGAACACCAACTTTCCGCTTACTGATGGGCATATCGGCGTAAAATGCAAAACCTGTCACACCGACAGTTATAAAGGCCGGTCAACTGCTTGCGTGAGTTGCCATTTGAAAGATTATTTCAAAACGGAATATCCAAATCACGTGGACGGACTTTTTTCGAAGGATTGCGAGAAATGCCACACTATGAAAACCTGGAAAGCATCCATTTTCGATCATAATACGGCGACTGATTTTCCGTTAAACAACGCCCATAAAAATCTGGATTGCAAAAAATGTCACACCACTATTTTCGTTGGAACATCAACGGAATGCGTCGATTGCCACAGGAAAGATTATGACGTTGTAAAAAAGCCGGATCATGCCACTATGAAATTCTCAACTCAATGCACAGAATGTCATACAGATAAAAACTGGAAAGAAACCAGTTTTTATCACGACAAGCAGAATTTTCCGATTTTCACTGGAAAACACGAAGGTGTGTGGGTAACCTGCAACGATTGCCACTATAATTTAAGCTATTTCGAGAAATATTCGTGCATTAGATGCCATGAACATTCGGATAAAGCGAAAGTTGACAAGATCCATTCTAAGGTAAAGAATTACGAGTACACCAACTCCAGTTGTTATACCTGTCACCCAAAAGGGAAAAGAATTTAATCGAATTCGATGACCGTAATTCCTGCACCACCAAATTGTACATGTTCGTCGCGATAGGATTTTACGCCGTGAACCGTGCCTAAATACTGACGAATCATCTGACGCAATGCACCTGTGCCCGTTCCGTGCAATATCCTGACACCGGATATTCCCACCATAATGGCATCGTCGATAAAATAGATAACTGCCTGTAAAGCCTCATCCACCCGCATACCGCGCACATCAATTTCGGATTTAAAATTCAGTTTGCGATGTCGAACTTCGTCAGTTGATGTTGAACCCAAATCATCGAATTTGCGGTTTTCTTTTTTAAGCTGCGTATTGCTGACTGTTTCCAGTTTCGAAAGTTTCACAGTCGACTTCATTTGTCCAAAAGCCACAATCGCCTGTTTATCCTGAATTTCTAGAATAACACCAACAGCCGTTTGTCCTTTTAGTCGAACATTAGACCCCACCGAGAAAACCCCTCCGAACCTCCCCAAAGGGGAGGAACTTACTTCCTGATTTATCTGAGTCTTTTTCTTTAAAGCTAGGCCTTTAATTTCCCGCTTTGTAGAATCAGAAGCATCTTTTCCCTCTCCTTGGGAGAGGGTTAGGGAGAGGTCAAACTCTTTTAGTTC
>QKGU01000357.1 GCA_003250325.1 Paludibacter sp. | reverse complement strand
CCCGAAATATTAAGGCACCCCACTTTAGTTTGAATGTTCGAAAGTTTCTAAAGTTTGAAAGTTCAAACAACTTTTTCTTTCGAAAGTTCAGATATTTTTGAAAAAGAAAGAAAAACAGCCCTGGAAGCGAGCCGAATTCCTTTCAGGGAACAAAAGTACAATAAATTCTTTAATTAGATGATATGATGATGTGGTGATGTGTTGATTTAATAAAACTACAGTGATTTAATTTTCTGATTTACAGGTTTGTTTCAAAATTATTTTAATCAATCAAATTAACACTATTTTTTGTGTAATCTCATTAGCACATTACCGCATTAACACATCATTACATCATCATATTACCAAATCAGCTCATCACATCAACAAATCATCTCATCAACTCACCCCGCCCAACCTTCTCTGTCCAGATTTCTGTAATTAATCGCTTCGGCAATGTGGTTGGAAAGAATGTTTTCGTTATCATCCAAATCTGCAATAGTGCGAGCCACTTTTATAATGCGGTCGTAAGCACGGGCAGAAAGATTCAAGCGTTGCATTGCGTTTTTCAGTAATTCAGAACCGTTCGCATCAATCTGTGCAAATTTGCGCATTTGTTTCGACGACATTTGTGCGTTGCAATATACTCCGTCGATATCTTTAAAACGTTGTTCCTGAATTTGGCGTGCTTTCATCACTCTGTCTCTTACCTTTTCGCTGGCTTCCGACTCTTTCATTTCCGAAAGCTTTTCAAAGGGGACAGGCACAATTTCAATATGAATGTCAATGCGATCGAGTAGGGGACCGGAAATGCGACTCAGGTATTTCTGCACAATGCCCGGTGCACAAACACATTCGCGTTCGGGATGATTGTAATATCCGCACGGACATGGATTCATGGATGCAACGAGCATAAAACTGGCCGGATATTCCACGGCAAATTTAGCGCGCGAAATACAGATTTTGCGATCTTCAAGCGGTTGGCGCATTACTTCCAACACTGTTCGTTTGAATTCGGGAAGTTCGTCCAGAAAAAGAACGCCATTGTGAGCCAACGAAATTTCGCCCGGTTGAGGAAATGCTCCTCCGCCGACCAATGCTACGTCTGAAATGGTATGATGCGGACTGCGAAACGGTCGTTGTGAAATAAGCGAAGTATTACTGTCGATATTTCCGGCCACCGAATGTATTTTGGTGGTTTCCAGCGCTTCGTGCAGCGTGAGTGGCGGCAAAATGGAAGGGATGCGTTTGGCCAGCATTGATTTTCCTGCACCTGGAGGACCAACCATGATAATATTGTGGCCACCTGCAGCAGCCACTTCGAGTGCCCGTTTTACGTTTTCTTGTCCTTTTACGTCTGAGAAATTGATTTCCAGATGACTTAAATTGCTGAAAAATTCTTCCCGGGTATTTACAACAGTTGGTTCAAGCGAAGAATTTCCGCTAAAAAAGTCAATCACTTCGGTAATTGTTTCTACGCCATAAACGTCCAGATTATTCACAACAGCAGCTTCACGGGCATTTTGTTTCGGCAGAATAAATCCTTTAAAACCTTCTTCGCGGGCTTTTATGGCAATGGGCAAAACGCCTTTTATTGGTTGCAAACTGCCGTCGAGCGACAACTCACCCATAATCACATATTTGTCCAGCTCTTCGTTCGGTAGTTTTTGGTCGGCAGCCAGAATGCCGATTGCCATGGGTAAATCGTAGGCCGAACCTTCTTTGCGAATATCAGCCGGTGCCATATTGATAACGATTTGTTTGCGGGGGAAAACGTGCCCGGTATAGTTTAGTGCCGATGCAATTCGTTCGTGACTTTCTTTCACCGCATTATCGGGCAAGCCCACGTGCAGAAAGCGAATGCCCTGACTGACATTGACTTCTATGGTTACAATGGTAGCGTTGATGCCCTGAACGGCAGCTCCAAAGGTTTTTACAAGCATAATTTTATTTAGTATTAGGTTAGATAATTAGTTGAGCTAGTTTGTTACTTTCAGTATTTCTCATCTTTTTAAGTTCTCATTTTATTTAATTTATTTAATGAAAAATACTTAGATGGATAAGCAAGGCTTAAGTAAAATGTACTTAATTTAATACATGTGTTGCCAAAACATTATGGACATCATAAACATTAACAGATTTATTGAATTGCTTTTTTATACTTGGTATCTGTTCGCTTGAAATCCATATTTTTAACTCTGCATCTAAGTCAAAAGTACCAGCTGTTTCAATACTAAATCTTGATATACTCTTGTATGTTATTGACTTGTACTCAATTTTATTTCCAGTAAGGCCCTGTTTGTCAATTAGAATGAGTCTTTTTGTCGTAAATATGAAAAGGTCTCTAATTAATTTGAATCCAAGTTCAATTTCTTCTCCTTCAATAAGAAGTTTCCCATATTCTTTTTTTAATTCTTCTTGTCCGATTGTTCCTGCGTTTCCAATTAATGCTGAAAATATTCCCATAATATTATTTTAAAATTTGATATATAATTTCTTTTTAGATGCTATTTTTTTTAGATAATGTTGAATGACACTAATATAATTACCATGTCTTCTCTGATCTTTACTCAAACCACTTCGACATAAACGTCGGTCTCGGATTTTTTGCTTGTTTGTATAGATTATCAATTTTTGCTTTCAACGTAAATGTTTGTTCGTACATCATTTTGCCTTCGGAAAAATGAAGATTTAGTCCTAATTTTCCGTCGACGTATTTGCTGCGGATCACATTCAAATACCATTTGCTTTGCAGGTAAAATCCAGCTCTGAGAAACGGATTGTTCCAGTACATTTCGTGGTTGTATTTGTAGTAGTAAATGTCGCGAGGGTCTCCGGCGTAAAGTGTGTTTTGCGTTCCAAAACCTTTATAATCTGCATTCAGGCGTACCACAGCACCAACTGGGAAGTGTGTTCCGTTCTCCACTTTTCTGTCGCGTTCGTACCCCCCCAACACACCAACGGCAAACAGCAGTGTATCTATGCCGGTTTCGTTGGAGTAGTTTGCACCTACTGAGATATGAGCCAGTAAGTTGTCGTTCACACTGTACAACGGATTGCGTGGCTGCGTATTGGCATAATGAAACATATAAGACTGAAAATCGACGAAAAACAGATTCAGACTTTTATGAGCAGATGCACCAACGAAAAAACTTTCACGAATTTCGGGCGTTTCGTGTCCGGTCCAGTCCAGCCACAAATTGAAATAGGAAGTGCGGCTGCCGGCTTGCCAGAAAATTCCCTGAAGCGTGGGGCGGTAATTGTTTATCGAATCCTGAAAAAACAGGTCGGAATAATTGGATAATAATTCCGAACGGGGGAAACCACCTGCGTAAAAAGAGCTGTTTTTTTTCTCGAAATGATAGTAGGCGATGGGTTGCGCAATGTCGATAACATTTGCCGAACCCGAAATTTTGAGAACATCAGCGCCTACAAAAATATGATGTTGTTCTCCCCAACCGAGTCCAACTTCTGGAGAAAAATGAACTCCGGCCATCGTTTGGTCGTTGGTGAGAGTGGATTTTGCGTATTCGGTATTGTCAAAGAAATAATTAATGCCGGCTTTCCATTCGACATTTTGTGCAAATAACCAACTGTTGACGAAGAGAGTGCAAAAAACAGGGATAAGTAACTTTCTCATTTATAGCTTTTCTTGAAATAAGAAACAAATATACAAATTTAATAATTCAGAGACTGAATTTAAACGTGTATTTTTTAAGAAATGAATCACTTTTATTTGCTTATTGGCAATGTGCCCCAATCTGGTATAATGTTTGGATAGAGCCGGTTTTCAGCGAATTGTCATCGTTGGCTTTAGCTGACAGATAATGAATGGAAAAGTAATCGGGCTTTATCCCAAAAAGTGTTTGGGATATTGTGCAGATAATTTATTTATTTTTTTGAAACTTTGAAACCGATTAAACAATAAAAAAACCGGTTGTAAAGTCTGGGTGGCTTTACGACCGGTAGTTAAAAATGAAAATATCGTGTATTAATTTTGTCTTGAGGTGCGGGTTCTTTTTATGCCCATAAATACAAATTCCACAATACTGTTCTTGTTTTTTTCGAATTCGGAGCTGATGTTTTGGCGAATGTAAGGAACTTCCATACCTTTTATGGCGTAGAAAATGATGATGGCTGACAATTCGGGATCCATTCTTTTGAAAATGTTTTTTTCAATACCTTCCTGAATAATGGATTTGATAAGAGAAATTTCAACCACATCAATTTTTCGGCGTTTCCGTTCAACTTCGTAAATGTCGTGGAAAAAATCGGCACGCAACGAACCATTACGATTTACAACATCTTTTACCGCATCCAAATGAGTAAGAATATGATTTTTCAACCGTACATCAGGTTCGGTCTTTTGAGCAGCAACAACATTCAGCTTTTCAATAATCGTATCTAATTCTTTGTCGATAACCGCTCTGTAAATTTCTTCTTTGTTGTTGAAATAGGTGTATAAAGTTCTACGTCCCTTTTTGGAGGCAGCTGCAATGTCATTCATTGTAACATCCTTCTTGCCGTTTTCAGCAAAAAGTTGTCGGGCAACTTCGATCAACATTTTTTTTGTGCTGGACATTTTTTTTGCCATCTGTCTTCAATATTTTGTTGTTTATGCAAATGTAAGAAAAAATTATTTTACAACTGTAATTCTTCTTTAATATATTAAGGAAACATTTTTGGAAGAATGACTTATTGTTAATTTAACTGCTTTAATGGTTGAACGTGAGCAGTACTCTTTCTTATAAAGCCTTAAATACACTTTTGTCTATTTGCCTTTTTGGAAACAGATCGGAATGAATCTTTTTTGAAAAATGATTTTGATAATTTACGGTTGAAATCAGCGGGTAGGAGTGCTTTCTGAACTGAAGTGCTATAAAACAAGAAAGGTTGTCTCACGACAACCCAATCTTTTAGTTAACCTTAAATCTAATACCATGAAAAACACAGTACAAAAATAAGGTGTTTTTTTATGTTGTACAACATATTTCTTGAGTTTTTTCTTGCATTTAACATTTTTTAATCATTATAGTGCTTTGGAAATATATTTGTTTTGTTTATTTGTTTGATTGTTAGATGTTTGTCTAATTTTCGCGAACCCAGGTTTGCGAGCGTCCAATCCAGCCACTTTTGTCGAGTGAACCACGAACACTGAGTTTGTTGCCACTTTCCGGATCTAAATTGAGATTGCATTTGTAAATTTTACCATTATTTGGATCTAAAATAGTACCTCCTGTCATTTTACCGTCCTTTTCAATCATGCCGTTTATAATGAGCATCCCCAAAACCGGTTTGTTTTTGTTGTTTCCTTCGCATTCTGTGCAAAGTTTTTCGGGATTTTTAAATAGCTTTTCTATTTTTCCGTAGTATTTTCCGTTAGTAGCTTTAAAAATGTAGACAATCGATTTGGCTGTTCCATCTTTGTCGTCAATTGTTTTCCATTTACCTATTATCTTGTCGGCCTGAGCAAATCCCGATACGCTAATTGAAAATAAAACAAGGAGAAAAAAAAATGTTTTCATCATAATTGATTTTTTTTGATTTTACTTCACAAAGATATTAATTATTTGGACATTGGGTAATCTTTTGAAAAAAAGAATAGAATAAACTCCTAATTGTAACAAATATTGGGTGTCTGAGTGTTTTTTCATACATTTGTACAAAGAAAATAATAGTTATGAGAACAAGTTTTATTACGGATAAAGCAGAAATAGAAAGCATTATAAATCAATGCGATATTTGTTTTGTAGGTTTAACGGAAATAGATGGAACTCCATATGTGATTCCGATGAATTTTGGATATTTGGATGGCGATATTATATTGCATTCGGCTCCTGAGGGGAAACACATTGGGCTTTTGGAACATAGTAATCGTATTTGTGTTACTTTTTGTTCAGATCGTAAGCTGGCATATCAGCATCCGGACGTGGCCTGCAGCTATAGTATGACTTCGAAAAGTGTTGTATGCAAAGGGTCGGTGAGTTTTATTGAAGATCTAGAGGAAAAAGAAAATGCGTTGAATTCAATGATGCAGAAATTCACTAAAAAGGAATTTAAATATTCGGCTCCGGCTCTTCGCAACGTTAAAGTGTGGCGTGTTTCGGTAGACGAAATGACTTCAAAATCTTTTGGTCAGAATTTTAAAAGCTAAATTGATAATAATACAAACCTAAAAATCCCTGTAAATTAATTTTTAGGGATTTTTTTTATTTGTATTCTTTTAATAATCTTATCAGCTCGTTGTCCAGATTGTACATGTCGTTTCGAAATTGAACCAGTCCTTCTTCGTTTAGAAAGCAGGTTCTATATTCGATTATTATTGGGATAGAAGGATTTATCCAAATTTTCTCCAATTTAAAACTCGCTACGTTGTTTCTAAGTGAGTCTTTTCCTATTTTCGATTTGGGTTTAAGTCCGATGGAGTACCGGATTTTATCTTTTAATAAATCGTTTTTCTCAACCTGCTTCTTGTTAGTGATATCTTTGATTTCGGGCAGGCAAAAATAAGCCAGATCCAACGGCTTTTCGACCCGCACACAACCATGACTTACTGCTCTGTTGTGCCTGTTGAATGCACTTCTCGAATTGGTATCGTGCAGATAAACACTGTATTTGTTATGAAAATTAAATTTTATTCGTCCAAGTGCGTTTATAGATCCTGAATCCTGAACAAGGGTGTACGGCTGATATTTTTTCGAAAGTAAGTTCCACGGTACACTATCAGGATGCACTTCAATACCTTTTCTGAAGATTCTAATACTTAACCTGCTGAAATAATTGGAATCCACCAGTGCTATCTTTGAAATTTCTTTGATAATGATGCTATTCGGGACTGTCCAAGTTGGGTTTAATTTCAACTCGTAAATTTTGCTTTGAAGGATAGGCGTTTTGTTTTTAGGCGGTTTACCTACACAAACTTTCATTCGTAGAGCTACTGTGTCTGCTCTGAATGCCTTCAATGTCATATCTGCCACATTGACATGAATATGTTTTTCGTTTTCCGGGTTTAAATGTTTCCAACGCATTCGTTCCAGGTTTGCATTGATTTTATCTACATATCCCGAAAACGGCATGTTTAACGCATTAATCGTTTGGTTGCCAATTTCTTTGTCAAGCAATAATCCTGTTTTTTTTCTGAAAATATTTAGACCATTCAATAGTTTCTCATCGAATGTAACATAGTTTTGATTGTAAGCAGAATCGAACTGTAATTCTCCGCTAATCATTAAACGTCTGGCAATAAGAGGAATGATAGGATGAACAACACCAAATTTTATAGTCTCTTTTTCCGCAAGATTTGGAATGGAGTCGAAAACTGAGTCAGTAAGAGTTTTTAGTTTTTCTTTTTCGTCAATCAATGCAAAATATGTTACCGATTTTGGTTGCAAATCTCTCAAAAAGAATGATAAACTATCTTTTATTTTGGAAAAACAGTTAGAAATAAACACAGAATCAGGCTGTTGCAATTTAATGTTGTGATTTTCCATAGTATCTGCTATGTTTATAAACCCGTAAGCCATTCCTGAACAGTATTTTAAATACAGTGAAGACAAACTTACATCGAAATTAGCTAAAACGGAATAATCAATTGCAGGTCGGTTTATTTTTTGATAGGAACGGTATAATGTGTCTATACCCATTTGTTCGGGTTGTAAACCATGTTTCTCTAAATCTAAAAGATACGAAAACAGGGTGTCGACTTTTGGATTGTCTGACAGACTATCGAGCCAAAAGCTATGGTATTTATTCGTGGCATAAATGTCCAGAATTGGAAGTATAGATGAATCGTTGAATGAAGACAGATCGGAAATACATATCAGTTCAATTGCATCGTCAAGCTTATGATCGTTAAATTGTTCTTTAAAGATCAGATCGACAATGCTTTCCTGCTTTGCAGATTTTACATTACAAGCGATAAAAGTATATGCAACAAAAACAGTAAGAACTATTTTAAGATATTTCATGTTAAGAAACAAAATATAATAGGTATTCTTTGGGTTCGGTATTATTCAAATAAATCAAAATTACTACATTTGTATTGAATGATTCATTGCAGAATATAAATCGTTCATCTTAAATATAATTGCAAAAATAAAATTTATTTGTTAAGAAGATGTTACTTTTTACTTCTTTTTGGCATAGCAATTGAATTATATTTATAAATAAATAGTTTTTACAATATAAATAGTTGAAAATCAAATGAACATTCAATTCCGAAAAATCATTTGATTAAATTGATGTTTTGATAAATGCCAATTTGGCAGCATAAATAAATTATTACAATGAGTAAATCTTTTGATAAACTATTCACTGATGAAATGTTGGGCTCTGCAGATATGTTTCCAATAATCTCACTGGAAGATCGACCATCCGATTTAAATATAAATTCAGGTGATAGCATTCCTATTTTGCCTCTTCGCAATATGGTGCTTTTCCCCGGAGTTCTTCTGCCTGTGTCTGTGGCAAGGTCAAAATCATTGAAATTGGTTCGTGCTGCCAATGATAATGACTTGTTGATAGGTGTTTGTTCTCAAATTGACAAAAAACTGGATGACCCGACAATTGATCAGCTATATCCAATGGGTACAGTTGCGCGTGTCGTGCGCATCCTCGAAATGCCGGATAATTCTACTACCGTAATTCTCGAAGGAAAACGTCGCTTTCAGTTAGGTGAACTCGAGTCGAATAAGCCATACATGAAAGCGCGCGTAATTTTGAAAGACGATAATGTTCCGGATGCAGGTGATGGACTTTTTGTGGCGTTGGTTTCCTCGATTAAAGATCTCGCGATAAACATTATTAACGATTCGGGAGCGATGTCACCGGAAATGGCTTTTGCTATCCGAAACATAGAGAATCCGGTTTTTCTGATCAACTATGTGTGTGTCAACTTTGGACTAAATGTAAAGGAAAAACAACATTTGTTGGAAATAGATGAAGTGACAGATCGTGGTTATCACTTGTTGGAATTACTCAACAAAGAATCGCAGCTGCTTGAAATCAAGATGTCTATTCAAAATAAAGCGAAAGAAGGAATTGATCAGCAACAACGCGAATATTTCCTTCAACAGCAGATGAAGACCATTCAGAACGAGTTAGGAGGGGCTTCACCGGAAGAAGATCTTGCCGATTTCCGTGACCGGGCAAAAAAGAAAAAATGGAGTGAGACAACTAAGACCGTTTTCAGTAAAGAGTTGAAGAAACTTGAACGAATGAGTCAGCATTCGCCGGATTATTCGACACAGCTGAATTATATCGAAACCATGCTTGAGTTGCCATGGAACGAATATACAAAAGATAATTTCAATCTGAAACATGCCAAAAAGGTACTGGATAAAGACCATTTTGGAATGGATAGCGTGAAAGACAGAATTATTGAGCATTTAGCTGTATTGAAGCTGAAAGGTGATATGAAATCGCCGATTATATGTTTGTATGGCCCTCCGGGAGTTGGAAAAACTTCGTTGGGAAGATCAATTGCTACTGCATTGAACCGAAAATATGTACGGGTGTCGTTAGGTGGTTTGCACGACGAAGCAGAAATCAGAGGGCACAGAAGAACATATATCGGAGCCTTGCCCGGCCGCATAATGCAGAATATTCAAAAAGCAGAATCGGCAAATCCGGTCTTTGTGCTCGACGAGATTGATAAAATTACTGCAGATTATAAGGGTGATCCTTCTTCGGCGTTGCTTGAAGTGCTTGACCCGGAACAAAATACTGCATTTCACGATAATTATCTGGATGTGGACTTCGATTTGTCGAAAGTGTTGTTTATTGCTACTGCTAACAACCTGAGCACAATTCCAAGACCATTATTGGACAGAATGGAGTTGATAGAAGTAAGTGGCTATACTCAGGAAGAAAAAATAGAAATTGCGAAAAATCATTTGATATCGAATGAGTTG
>QKGU01000165.1 GCA_003250325.1 Paludibacter sp. | reverse complement strand
TCTTGTTTATTCTGAATATATTCTTTAAATCGCATATATTTAATTGTATATCAACGATATAAAGATAATAAAAATTCTTCAATATACCAAATTACCGTACAAAAAAAAGGCTGACTCGATTTTTATTTTGAGACAGCCTCTTTTTTATAAGAATGATTAAAGAATTTTTTCTCCAATTAGGTTTTTTTCACTATCTTTGCGCGATTTTTATTCAGAACTCCAAATAGTTTCCGGAAACGGGTTAAACTATGTGTAAGAAAAACTGAAATCAGACGTTTTTAGAGCTATTTAACTCGATGTGTTTGATGTCAGCTTTTTTGTTTTACAATAAGTTGTTTGTCACAATGCTGATGAAGGATTTTAATTATAACTAAATTAACACCGAAAACTAATTAATAAACATTATGACGAAAGTAAAATCTTTAGCAGAACTAATAAAGATGAAAGAACTGCTTCAATCCAAAAGTGCTGGATATACGAAGCTTATTCATGTCTGCGGAGGTACAGGATGTCAGGCAGCTCAAAGCAAAACGATCGATGCAAGTTTGCGGGAAATCATCGACGATAAAGGCCTGGACAAAGAAGTGAAAATTGTAACAACCGGTTGCTTCGGTTTTTGCGAAAAAGGACCGATTGTAAAAGTATTGCCCGATAATACTTTTTACACCGAAGTAAAACCTAGTGATGCACGGGAGATTGTGGAAGATCACATTGTAAAGGGTAATAAAATAGAAAGACTTTTTTATACTGATCCATCTAATAACGAAAAAATCAGTGATTCGGAGAAAATGAGTTTTTACCAAAAACAACTCCGTATTGCCTTGCGTAATTGTGGCGAAATTAATCCTGAAGATATTTATGATTATATTGAATGTGATGGTTATCAGGCTTTGGGTAAAGTTTTAAACTTGTATGGAGCACATGAAACGATTAATATTATAAAACAATCAGGCTTGCGCGGACGAGGCGGTGGGGGATTTCCAACAGGGTTGAAATGGGAAATTACCAGCAAAGTAAATGCAGATCAGAAATATGTGGTTTGTAATGCCGATGAAGGTGACCCGGGTGCATTTATGGATCGCGCGATACTCGAAGGTGATCCAAACTCTGTGATTGAAGCTATGGCTATTTGCGGATTTGCCATCGGTGCAACAAAAGGACTTGTATATATTCGTGCGGAATATCCGCTTGCTATTAATCGTCTGAAAAAAGCAATAAATCAGGCTCGGGAAATTGGTCTTCTTGGAACCGATATTTTAGGATCCGGATTTGACTTTGATATTGAACTCCGTTTTGGAGCGGGGGCATTTGTGTGCGGTGAAGAAACTGCACTTATACATTCTATGGAAGGTATGCGTGGAGAACCAACATTTAAGCCACCATTCCCATCAGTATCAGGGTATCTTGGTAAACCAACTAACGTAAATAACGTTGAGACTTTTGCAAATATTCCTGTAATCATCAATAATGGTGCTGAGTGGTTTGCTGCTATTGGAACAGAAAAATCAAAGGGAACTAAAGTATTTGCGCTTGCAGGAAAAATCAACAATGTTGGTTTGATAGAAGTTCCAATGGGAATTACGTTGCGTGAAATTATTTACGAAATTGGTGGTGGAATTAAAGATGGCAAAAAATTCAAAGCTATTCAAACAGGTGGTCCTTCAGGAGGTTGCCTTACCGAAAAACATTTGGATACACCAATTGACTACGACAATCTGACCCAAGTTGGTTCTATGATGGGATCAGGAGGTATGATTGTTTTGGATGAAGATGACTGTATGGTTTCGGTTGCCAAATTCTATCTTGATTTTATTGTGGAAGAATCGTGTGGTAAATGTGCTCCTTGTCGTATCGGTAACAAACGTTTATACGAAACGTTAGAGAAAATTACTCAGGGAAAAGGAACGGAAGAAGATCTACTTCGTTTGAAGAACCTTAGCCAGGTTATAAAAGATACCTCACTTTGTGGATTGGGACAAACTTCTCCAAACCCGGTATTGTCGACTATGGAAAATTTCTGGGATGAATATGTAGAGCATGTTCACGAAAAGAAATGTCGTTCCGGTCAATGTAAAGCTCTGTTGAACTACTATATCGAAGAAGAAACTTGTGTGGGTTGTACGGCATGTAAACGGAGTTGTCCGGTTAATGCAATTACCGGCGATAAAAAACAAGTGCATAAAATCAATCAGGATATATGTATTAAATGTGGTGCGTGTGAAGAAAAATGTGCATTCGACGCGATTTCAATTAAAATAGAAAAAATACCTGTATAATTATGGAAATGATAAAACTCAAAATAGATAATAAAGTAGTAGAAGTAAAGAAAGGTACTACTATTCTTCATGCTGCCAGAACAGCAGGTATTGAAATTCCGACACTATGCCATTTTCAGTTACACGATATGGATATTGAAAATAAGCCAGGCGGTTGTCGTATCTGTGTTGTAGATGTGCAGGGAAGAAAAAATCTTGCTCCAGCCTGCGCTACCGAAGCTATGGAAGGGATGGAGATTAATACTCACAATATCCGCGTGCTGAATGCTCGTCGTACAGTATTGAAACTGATTATTTCCGATCACCCGTTCGATTGTTTGGTTTGTGCAAAATCGGGTAGTTGCGAACTTCAGAGTCTGGCTACAAAATTCGGAATCCGCGATATTCCTTATCAGGGTGAGAAATCAGCTTACAGAAAAGATACTTCGCCATCCATTATCCGTGACATGGATAAATGTATCATGTGTCGCCGTTGCGAAATGATGTGTAACGAGGTGCAAACGGTAGGAGCTCTTTCGGCTATTAATCGTGGATTTAAAGCAGTAGTTGCACCGGCATTCGAGATGGACTTGGAAAAATCACCTTGCACTTATTGCGGTCAGTGTGTGTCGGTTTGTCCTACGGGAGCTTTAACGGAGGTTGACCACTCAAACAACGTGTTGCGTGCACTTGCCGATCCTTCAAAAACGGTTGTGATTCAAACAGCGCCAGCTGTAAGAGCTGCTTTGGGAGAAGAGTTCGGTTTGGAGCCGGGCACATCTGTTACTGGTAAAATGGTGGCTGCCTTACGTCGTCTTGGATTTAAATATGTGTTCGACACCGACTTTAGTGCCGATCTTACCATTATGGAAGAAGGAACTGAGCTTCTCGATCGTTTAACACGCCATTTGAGTGGAGATCAGGATGTTAAATTGCCTATGCTGACTTCATGTTGTCCGGGCTGGGTAAACTTCTTCGAATATAATTTTCCGGATATGCTTGATATTCCATCGACAGCAAAATCTCCACAGCAAATGTTCGGTGCGATTGCAAAAACATATTTTGCGGATAAAATAGGGGTCGATAGAAAAAATCTTACAGTGGTATCAGTAATGCCATGTTTGGCGAAAAAATACGAATGTCAGCGCGACGAATTTAAAGTGAACGGAAATCCGGATGTTGATTTCTCAATTTCAACACGTGAATTAGCTCAGTTTATCAAACAAGCCAACATCGATTTTATGGATTTGCCAGATGAGGATTTTGATCATCCACTTGGAGAATCTACAGGTGCGGGAGTGATTTTTGCTAACACTGGAGGCGTTATCGAAGCTGCTTGCCGTACTGCATACGAAGTTTATACCGGTAAAGTGCTTGAAAAAGTTGAATTTGAAGAATTGCGCGGAATGGAAGGTATTCGTTCGGCTACAATTGATTTTGATGGTTTGCCATTGAATATCGGTATTGCTCACGGTTTGGCTAATGCGCGTACTCTCTTGAATGATATTCGTGCCGGAAAATCAAAATTCCATGCTATTGAAATCATGGCTTGTCCTGGTGGTTGTATTGGTGGTGGTGGTCAACCATTTCACCATGGTCATAGCGAAATTTTGAAAAAACGCGCTGCTGCCATTTACAACGAAGACAAAGGTAAAACGATACGTAAATCGCACGAAAATCCTTCTATAATTAAGCTCTACGATGAGTTTCTGGGGAAACCTTGTGGTCATAAATCACATGAATTGTTGCATACCTCTTATTTTGATAAAAGTTCAGAGGTTGATATTCATCATGATTAATGGGATACAGATAAATTATAAATCTATTTTAAATTACAGAAAATTATGGTAAGCAAAATAATATCAGACGAAGAAAATCCAATTTCTGCAAGTAGTACGAAGCCGGCTGGTGAGCAATACAACAAGGAAGTCGGAGATAAAAATAAATCATATACCTATGCTGCTCCGGAAAAAGAGAAAGTAAAGGTGAAAGTGAAATTGTCGGAAGAAAAGATTAATCGCATTAAAGAAATCTGCGAACTTTTCAATAATGATCCGGGCGAATTGATTAACGTGTTACATCAAACTCAACAGGCTTTTGGTTATTTACCAGCCGAAGTTCAGGAGGTAATCGCACATTCGTTGAACATTTCGGCAGCGCATGTGTACGGAGTGGTTACATTCTATTCTTATTTCACGATGGTGCCTAAAGGGCGTTTCCCAATTTCGATATGTACCGGAACGGCTTGTTACGTTCGTGGTGCAGAAAAAGTGTTGGAAGAATTCAAACGTCAGCTTAAACTGAATGTGGGTGAAACCACCGAAGATGGTAAGTTCTCTTTAAGTTGCTTGCGTTGCGTGGGTGCTTGTGGATTGGCCCCGGTTGTACTTGTTGGTGAGAAAGTGTATGGTCGTGTGTCACCGGATGGCGTAAAAGCGATTTTAGAAGCATACAAAGAACAGTAAAAACATATAGTTTTCAATCAATAGAAAAGTCCTGAATCTTAAATCTGATTCAGGACTTTTTTGTGTTTATATCAGTTCTTTTGTTAGCTATTCTGCTGTTTTTTGCCGTAATGTTTCGAATCACCCCAGTTTCCGTAACCCACTTCGTGATTTACCAAATGCACCCGTACATCTATACAACTTTTGCAATCGTCAGCATTTTCGTCGGTACAGGGCTTGTTTTCGTATAGTGCATAACTGTCGCGATACTTTCCGGGAGTTATGTTGGGCATAAGAATGTTAGCACCAATCTGAATCGCTTTTTCGCGTCCTATTTTATCAATTGTTTGTAAAGCAGTCGTAGCTGCAATATTGATATCCGGCATCATGATTCGCAAAATAGCTATCATTTTGAGTGTAAGCCTGAATCGTTCGTTTAAAGGCAACAATCCACCTTTAAATTCGTACAGCGGAGTTTCTTTGTGCTCGATGTAAGGACCCATACCACACATGTCGATATCGGAATTCTTCATAAAAAGCAAATCATCAGCCAAATGCTCCAGAGTTTGAAAAGGAAGCCCAATCATTACACCTGTTCCAACCTGATAACCGATTTTTTTTAAAACTTTGAGTGCCTCAATCCTCGCCTCAAAATCATGATTTTCATCAGCGGGATGGATCTTGTTGTAAAGCTCTTTGGTTGAAGATTCGATTCGAAGCAAATAACGGTGCGCTCCACTGTCAAACCATTTTTGATAAGTTGACTCGTTTTGCTCGCCGCAGGATAATGTTATGCCGATTTCACCATTCGAAAGCTCTTTTGAACCCTGAATAATATTATTTATTTTCTCGGTAAATGCCGTACTACTGATTTCACCTGACTGAATGGCAACAGAACCGTAACGATTGTCGTAAGCAAATTTTATTGCATTTAAAACTTCGTTTTCTTCCAACGAATATCTGTTGTCGATCGGGTTCGACTTCCGAATGCCGCAGTAAAGACAGTCTTTTGCACAAACATTGGACATTTCTATCAATCCTCTTAAATACACCTTGTTCCCGATATTTTCTTCTTTTATTTTTGCTGAATGGCGGAGAAGTGATTTTTCATCTTCGCCTTCCAGTTTTAAAAGTTGAACAATATCTTCTTTTGAGAATTCTGTTTTATTTAAAATATCGTGGATTGACATTAAATTTGAATTGCAGTGAATAATGATTTAGTTTTTGTTTCTGAAAGGTGCTGTGACTCTGTCGAAAATTCCGTGCATATATGCAATTGACAAACCATAATTTGTTACAGGAATGCCCTGGTCTATTGCCGGTTTTAAGCGGCTGTGCAATTGTTTGCGTGTAACCATACAGCCCCCGCACTGAACAATTAAAGCGTAATCTTTTATTTCTCCTTTTATTTCGGATAATCCGGATACAACATCGAATTCCAAGTTCTTACCTGTATGTTTTTTCATCCAGTTTGGAATTTTAAACCGTCCGATATCATCACAACTCACCTGATGGGTGCAGGATTCCAAAATCAGTACTTTATCACCTTCATTTAATTTAGAAATATGTGGAGTGCCTTCCATATATTTTTCAAAATCACCTTTTAATCTGGCAAAAATGACACTAAATCCCGTTAACGGCACGTCTTCAGGTATTAGTTTCGAAACCATTCCAAAGGCCTGACTATCTGTTACTGCCAGAGCCGGTTTGATGCCCAGCTTCAGAAAATCTTCAATTTCAGTTTCTTTTATAGTCACGCAGATACAGTCATTGTCCAAAACATCCCTAATTGCCATATTTTGAGGCAAAATCATTCTGCCATCAGGAGCCTCGCTGTCAACTGGAGTAATCAGTAAAACAACATCTTTTGGCTTTACTAAATCTCCAAACAATGATGGTTTCTGATACGCGGTTTGAGGGATTGTTCTTTTTATTAAATTAATCAAGTCGTCAGTGTTTGTCGGATTCACTGTGCTGAAATTCATAATTTCGGCAGACGTAACTGATTTTATGGTGTCGGTTGTTGCACTATTAATGGTTTCAATGTCCGATTTGTTGTGAACAATAAGGAACGGGATGTCAAACTGGTTGAAACGTTTGATTAAATCCAGCTCATATTCATTAAACTCATTATTGGCAAGCAAAAGAATTGCGCAATCCACTTTTTGAATTACTTCTAAGGTTTTCTTTACCCTTTTGTCGCCTAACTCTCCCGAATCATCGATTCCGGCTGTATCGATAATGATGGCAGGACCAATGCCGAATATCTCTACCGATTTATTAACCGGGTCGGTGGTAGTTCCCGCTTCGTTGGAAACAATAGCCAAATCCTGACCAACCAAAAGGTTAATGAAAGAACTTTTACCATTATTCCTTCTTCCAAATATGCCAATATGTGGTTTTAAGTCTCTTCCTTTGCTCATATTCTTTTTCTCTTAATATTTTGTAGAAATTTGGTTTTAAAGTCCCCTTTTGGGGATTTAGGGGTTTTAATAATAAAGATCCCGTTGACCATTTTTTATTTTACTGATTTTCTCACGCACAGACAAAATCATTTTTTCGTCGTCGAGTTTCAATATATTTTTCTCAATCACTTCCCAGCCCTTAACGGCTGTTTTTTCTTTGGCGTAATCTTCAATATATTCGGCCAAGGTAAGGATGGCGTTTGGAGAACAGAACCGTTTGATAAATCCGGGAACAGAAAACTCCATAAAATGTTCACCTGTTCTACCTCTGCGGTAACAAGAGGTGCAAAACGATGGCATCATATCCTGTTCCAGTAATTCATCAATAATCTCACTTAGGGAGCGATCATCGTTGATTTTAAATTGCCCTTTATCAAGATTGTTGTTTTCTTCGTTTTTCGAGTAACTTCCCAATTCTATTTTTGTACCACCATCAATTTGAGATATTCCGTACTGAATAATTTCATTTCTCAGTTTCTCTGGTTCGCGGGCAGTAAGAATCAATCCTGTGTAGGGAACTGCCAATCGGAGTATGGCAATTAATTTTGCGAAATCCTCATCGGAAACAAAATATTTGTCTCCGAAATTCAACGACGAAGCGTCTTTTATCCTTGGAAATGAAATAGTATGTGGACCTACATTGTAACATGCTTCCAGATGGTTGGTATGGCGAACCAAGCCCAGCACTTCGAAACGCCAGTCGTAAAGTCCGAATAACGCTCCGATTCCAACATCGTCCAAGCCGGCTTCCTGAGCACGGTCGAGTGAAGTGAGACGATAGTTATAATCTGTTTTTTTGCCGCTTAAATGGTATGATTTGTAAGCTTCCTGATTGTAAGTTTCCTGAAAAACCTGAAAAGTTCCGATACCTGATTCTTTTACGGTGCGGAAACCTTCAATTTCCATTGGTGCGGCATTTATATTCACGCGGCGAATTTCACCGTTTCCTTTTTTTACGCTGTAAGCTGTTTTTACAGTCTCAGCAATGTATTCCGGACTGTATTGGGCATGTTCTCCGTAAACAAGTATCAGTCGTTTCTGACCGTTTTCTTCCAGTGCTTCTATCTCCTGAATTATTTCACTTTCGTTCAGCGTTTTCCGAATTGCTTTTTGGTTGGTTGCTCTGAAACCACAGTAAGTACAATTGTTGGAGCACTTATTTCCTATGTAGAGAGGTGCGAAAAGTACAATCCTGTTGCCGTAAATATTATCTTTGAGTTGTTTGGCTCCACTTTTAATTTCCTGAATCGATTCGGGATTTGTTGCATTTATTAATACTGCAACTTCCTCCAGACTTAATCTTTTCTTCGAAAGTGATTTTGTAATAATTTCTTTTACACGCTCTTTGGTTGAAATCGTGTTGTTAATAAATTTCCAAATCTCATCAGCATCGATGAAAGGCATCATCGGTTTATCAGCAATTTTATAAGTCTCGGGAGTAAATTTCATGTTTCTTTGATTAGTTTTTTCTTATCCAGTTTTACTTGGCTAATAAAAAAACTGTTTATTTTAGTTGAAATGAAGAAAATACATGCAAATAGAAATTTTAGCAGAAGCAATATTGCTTTGAAAATGACATCTGTAGAAGTAATATCTACAAAAATTAGATTGAGGTTAAATGATGAGCAATACATTTTTGAAAAACGCTGCAAAGATACAATATAATGACAAAATTTGTATTTATTACAAATGTATTTTAACTCAATTTTTTATAATAGAATCCGGTATTTATATTCATTATTGTGGGAAGATATCATACGTTAAATGGGTTATTTGTCAGGTAATAAGTTGATTATGTAGAGTTGGTAAACTGCATATATTTTAATTAAAGAATATTTTCTTTAATCCTTGCAATATCAAAACAATTGACTAATTTTGTGGAACATTTCCAACGGACACCTTTCTTTTTTAAGATATTGATTTTCAAAATTATAAATAATTATTAGTAGACTAAATATTACAAATTAAAACAAAAATCTATGTGGTTAATTGATTCCTCTATTGGGAGAAAGTTTATTATGAGTATCACGGGTGTTTTTCTCGTGCTATTTCTAATGTTTCACAGTATCATGAATATCGTGGTGATTATTTCACCGGAAGGATATAATATGATTTGTGAATTTCTTGGAGCAAATTGGTATGCATTGGTTGGTACTAGTGTGCTTGCAGGCGGGTTTGTCGTTCATATTCTGTATGCGCTTTACCTGACTTCGAAAAACATGCGTGCTCGTGGAACTGAGCGTTATGCAGTATCAAAAAACCAAAAAAGCGTGGACTGGTCTTCTCAGAACATGTTAGTATTAGGTGCTATCGTGCTGGGCTTTTTAGCACTCCACTTGTACAATTTCTGGTTCAAAATGCAGTTTGCCGAAATTACCGGCATCGAAACCGGATTGTTCAATCCACAAAACGGAGCAGCTTACGTTGCCGATTTGTTCAGTAGCTGGATTTACTGCGTAGTTTACATTGTATGGCTCGCAGCTCTTTGGTTCCACCTGACTCATGGTGTTTGGAGCGCATTGCAATCAATTGGTTTGAATAACAAAACGTGGTTACCACGCGTGAAAGTAATTTCAAACGTTATTTCCACCATTGTTATTTTAATGTTTATGTCAATTCCGGTATATTATTTACTTGGCTGTGGTGCTTAATTAAATTGTAACAGAAAAATCAGAAATTTAAATTATGGCAAAGAAAGAAGAATCCGTAAAAGCGGAAACAATTATAGATGCTAGAATCCC
>QKGU01000335.1 GCA_003250325.1 Paludibacter sp. | reverse complement strand
TTCATATTCTATTGATTTTGACTATAAATATAATGAATATCAATCAATTAAACTAATTGTTTTTAAACTGTTTTCAATAAAAATCAACCGTAAATTATCTTGTCTTTCGATTAGGATGCTTTGCGGATAATCATATTATTTTATAATATAAATAAAACTACATAAAATGGAGAGTTGAATTATTTCAACTCTCCATTTTATGTTTTAATACTTCTTCCTTTGAGTACATATATTCTTAAAATAACGTCTTATGGAAGTAATTGCTTATATTTGAAAACCATTTTTTGTAATAATAAAATGAAAACTAAAAACATTTTGATAATTTTTATCGTACTATTATTTTTACCATTGTGTGTCGTTAAAGCTCAATATCCAGATGTTCCAGGGAACTTAAAAGCTGCAGCGGATAAAATGATTCATCAGGAAGATAGTATAGTGGATGCTGTTCTTGTGAAATACAAACCGGAAATGAGAGAGTGGACTGTAAAAGGCAAACCAAATATTCCATGGGCAGAACGTCCAACAGATTTTCCTCAGGCTAAAATCCCTTCATTCCCGGGTGCTGAAGGTGGAGGAATGTATTCTTTTGGTGGTCGTGGTGGTAAAGTAATTACAGTGACAAGCCTTGCCGATCGCGGATCGGGGACCTTACGCGAAGCTTGCGAAATGACAGTTGGACCACGTATCATTGTATTCAATGTTGCAGGTATTATAAGGCTGAAAACTCCAATTATTATAAAAGCTCCTTACGTAACAATTGCCGGACAAACAGCTCCTGGTGATGGAGTTTGTGTAGCAGGTGAATCATTTTGGGTAAATACTCACGATGTAGTTGTTCGACACATGCGTTTCCGTCGTGGTGAAACTGCGGTTGAACGTCGCGATGATGCCTTTGGAGGTAATCCTGTAGGAAATATTATGATTGACCACTGCTCAACGACCTGGGGACTTGACGAAAATATTTCTTTCTACCGTCATATGTTCGATCCAATGGATGGAAGCAAAGAACGTAAACTGCCAACAGTGAATGTAACCATTCAGAATACGATTTCTGCTCAGGCGCTTGATACATATAATCACGCATTTGGTAGTACCTTAGGTGGTGAAAACTGTGCTTTTATGCGTAACCTTTGGGCAAGTAACTCTGGACGTAATCCATCAATTGGCTGGAATGGTATTTTCAATTTTGCCAACAATGTAATTTACAACTGGGTACACCGTTCGGTGGATGGTGGCGATTATACAGCCCTTTACAACATTATCAACAATTACTACAAACCAGGTCCGTTGACTCCCAAAGATAGCCCAGTTGGTCATCGTTTTGTAAAACCGGAATCAGGACGTAGTAAACTGGGTTACCTTACTTTTGGTCGCGTTTATTGTAATGGTAATGTCATGGAAGGTAATGAAACTGTTACAAAAGATAACTGGAATGGTGGTGTTCAGGTGGAAGAGTTTCCAAATGCCGATCAATATACTGACTCCATGCGTTGGAACGAGCCTTTCCCAATGCCATACATGAAAATCATGAGCGCTAAAGAAGCTTACAGCTTTGTGTTGGACAATGTTGGAGCAACTATTCCTACACGTGATATTGCTGACCAAAGAATCATTGAACAGGTACGGACAGGAAAAGCATATTATGATCCAGCTGCTGACTCAATGGACTTTTATCAATTCAAACATCGTCGTTTGCCAAAAGATTCGTACAAACAGGGAATTATCACTGATATTCGTCAGATTGGTGGATATCCAGAATATAAAGGAACTCCATATGTCGATACGGACAAAGATGGTATGCCGGATGAATGGGAGAAAAAATATGGATTGAATCCTAACGATCCTTCTGATGCTATTAAAGACTGCAATGGTGATGGTTACACCAATATCGAAAAATATATTAACGGTATCAATCCTAAGAAAAAAGTGGATTGGACAAACCTGAAAAACAATTACGATACCTTGGCTAAAAAAGGCAAATTAATGTAATTGTATTTACTAATCAGTATTTATCATATGAAAATTAAAATATCGGGATTAATCGCTTTGCTCTTTCTGGTTGTACAATTATCACAAGCTGTAGAATTGGATCGGAAAAATCGTGACCCCAAATATGTGGAAACTATTGTCAGTAGATCGCAGAAAATTGTTGACAAACTGAACATTCAGGACAAAGAAAAGGCTGAGAATGTATTGAACATTATTGCCAACCGTTATTTCAAATTGAATGACATTTATACAGTTCGAGATTCGGCTGTAGCAAAGATTAAACGTTCGGGTTTGGAAGGTAAAGCCAAAAATGAGGCTGTCGATGCGGCTCAAAACGTAAAGGAATCAGAATTATATCGTCACCATTTTGAATTTGAAGCTGATTTGTCTCTCTATCTGAATGCAGAACAAATTGAAGCGGTGAAAGATGGACTGACTTACAATGTTGTAAAAGTGACTTATGATGCAACACTTGATATGATTCCGTCGCTTAAAGAAGATGAAAAAGCCCAGATTTTGGCATGGTTGAAAGAGGCTCGTGAATTTGCCATAGATGCTGAAAACTCGGACAAAAAACATGCTGCTTTTGGCAAATACAAAGGTAGAATCAATAATTATCTTTCTAAACG
>QKGU01000029.1 GCA_003250325.1 Paludibacter sp. | reverse complement strand
GTATTTTACACTGATTCCCAATGCTTTCAGTTTAGCGATAATTTGATCCACTTTTTCTGAAATTGCATTCAGTTGTTCTTCGTTTTTATAAATAGGAACTATAACCACCTGATAAGGAGCAAGGTTTGGAGGAAGTACCAATCCATTATCGTCGGAGTGAGTCATGATAAGCGCCCCCATTAAGCGGGTGGAAACGCCCCATGAAGTAGCCCAAACGTGATCAAGTTTATTGTTTTTATCAACGAAAGTTACATCGAAAGCCTTGGCAAAGTTTTGTCCCAGGAAGTGAGAAGTTCCGGCTTGCAACGCTTTTCCGTCCTGCATCAAAGCTTCGATACAATAAGTGTCCAATGCTCCGGCAAAACGCTCGTTGGCCGATTTTACGCCTTTAATAACCGGAACGGCCATAAACCTTTCGGCAAAATCGGCATATACATCAAGCATTTTACGTGTTTCTTCCACCGCTTCTGCTTCGGTAGCGTGAGCTGTGTGACCTTCTTGCCAAAGGAATTCAGCAGTACGAAGGAACAAACGCGTACGCATTTCCCAACGAACCACATTGGCCCACTGGTTGACAAGTATCGGAAGATCGCGATAGGACTGAATCCAGTTTTTGTAAGTGCTCCAAATGATGGTTTCGGAAGTTGGACGTACAATCAATTCTTCTTCCAGTTTTGCATCCGGGTCTACAATCAAGCCATTTCCGTCAGGATTTGCTTTCAGACGATGATGTGTAACTACGGCGCATTCTTTTGCAAAACCATCCACATGTTCGGCTTCTTTGCTCAAAAATGATTTTGGAATAAACAGAGGAAAATAAGCATTTACGTGGCCTGTTTCTTTAAACATTCTGTCTAATTCTGCCTGTATTTTTTCCCAAATGGCATAACCATAAGGTTTGATTACCATGCAACCACGAACTGCTGAGTTTTCTGCCAAATCAGCTTTTAATACTAAATCATTATACCATTGTGAGTAATTTTCACTGCGTGAAGTTAATTCTTTTGCCATTTCCTGAAATTATCTTTTATCCTGTTTTTATTTACTTTTTTCGGACTGCAAAGATAATCATTTTCAGAAAACTTTTTGTTACAAAAGTCTGGTTATAATAGATGATTGATACACATAACCTTCGAGCTGATTGTTGATGCAGCTAAATTTTGATTTATCCAGATGTGTTTCGATAAATGGAAGGCTGGGAGAGTAGTAAAAACTTCCGTTTGGTTGTAACGACTGGAGTATCTCCATATATTTTTTTGCGTAAACTACATAATTTCCATCGGTTCGTAAATTGTGGTGCACAAAATGGTTGGAAAAAGCCAGATTGCTGATAATCGTTCCCCATTTATTTGCTTCATACGCATACTCCAACCAATCTGTTTTTTCGTAAAATGGACTTTCAACTTCGAATCTGTCAATGCCGAAAGCTTCCAATCCTAATTGTCGCAGGTAATGTACAAGATTCATTTCACGTCCGCAGCCAATGTCTAAAATAGGTTCAAGAAGCTTTTTCAACTCTACGCCAAGTACCGTTAGTTGCAATTCGGCACTATATTCCGAACAAGCTACCGGCTGAGCAAATTCTTCAGTCGGAGTATAAATTTTTTCGGCAAATGCATTTGATTTCAGAAGCCACTCGGACAATTTTTGATAATGCTGACGACTGATTTTTTCCAGTTTGGAAGAAGATAAATTGCCATTTAAAATGCGTACAGAAGAGTTTAACTGTTTGTAAATCTGTTTTAATTCGCCCAGCGACCCGGAATCAAATGAATAATACTGATTTACCTTGCAAAACTCCTGTATGACTTCATCAATAACCGAATTTATCATATTTATTTCAGCATCTTCATTCATGTCCTTAACTATACGAACAATCGATTCTTCAACCGGAATAAATGTCAATGAATTGTTATCAGCATTGGCAAACAAATTCTTGCCTGAATTAAATGCTAATTGTTTTCTGATAAACTTCTTTATTTCTTCTTCCACTTTAATCATTAGTGTCGGTTTTATAAAAAAAATAATCGGAGGCAAAGGGTTTACAATGCCTCCGGATTTTTATTATTTAATGCTTTGTTTAATCCAACTGTTTATTGCTTCTAAAGCTATTGGAGACATTGTTTGCTCAATTTCGCCATATTCCTTGGGTAAACCTGTATTGCATTCCTGAAAGAGATGATTTAATCCGGGCAACTCTTTTGTGGTTATTTTTTTGTTTCCACCTTTTTTTACTGCGGTTTCTATTGCAGGAAGGTTTACGTCGGCAGGGACCTGCAAATCTTTACTTCCGTTAAGAGCTAAAACAGGGCATTTTACTTTTACCAGTGCTGTAGCCGGATTGTATCGAATGAAATTAATCATCCACGGACTGGTGGTTTGCGTGATTACCTGTTTGATAATATCTTCCGGGTTTGAGGTTTTCTGCATATCCGGATTTTCTTTTATTGCTTTATTGAGATATTCAGTTAACTTATTTGCAATAGTAGTAGAATCCGATGTTTCGTTTATAATGTTGTAAATTCCAGTATTAATGGATTTGGTTTTCTCCAACTGTTCTTCTGCCATACCTGAAGCTCGCCCAATGGCTTCTTGTTGCAATGTTAGTAACTCACTGCCGGGAATTCCTGTGCCGGCCAACAGTACAATGAAACCAACAGATTTATCTTCCGAAGCTACGATGGGAGCAATAATTCCTCCTTCGCTGTGTCCGATAAGGCCAATATGTTTTTTATCAACCTCTTTTCTAGTTTTCAGGTAATTCACAGCGGCTTTTACATCAGTGGCAAAATCGAAGGTGGTGGCTTTTGCGAAGTCCCCTTTCGATTCGTAGCAACCTCTGTCGTCGAAGCGGAGAACGCCAATCCCGTTGCGTGTGAGATAGTCTGAAAGAATCAGAAACGGTTTGTGTCCCATCAACTCTTCGTCACGATTTTGCGGTCCGCTTCCCGAAATCAGAACCACTACCGGAAATTTTCCTTCTTTCGAAGGTAAAGTCAACGTTCCTGCTAAAGTGATATTGGCTTTTGGGTTTACAAAACTGATATTCTCGGAATAATACGGATAGGGTTTTGACGGTTCCTGAGGACGTTTAGTTTCGACTTTAGGAAATTCGGTTCGTGTCATATTCATTGGAAACGGTTGTCCTGCCTGATTGAATGTACCAAACAGCGTGTCATTTTTCAATGTACCACTGTATTCTATTCTGGCAGCAGCCATTTCCAATGAAAGAATAGAATTCTCAAATGTCGCTTTTGTCATTGGGATTCCATTGGCGCTTTGGTCGGGACTATCCATAGTTACACTATAACCCGCATCGGTTTTGTTGACGTGAAATACGATACGTAACTGCATTCCCGGTAATTTCAACGATCCGTTCCAACTACCTGTAATTTCCTGCGCACTCATCCATAATGCAGGAATGAGCATTAAGCCAATTAATAGATACTTTTTCATTGTTTTAATTTTTTAAATTCTGTATAGGAGTAGATAATAGGTATAATTACAATTATAAATGTGGTCGTCGCAAATAAAATTCCAAGCAAAAATTTGTTTTCTAATAAAAAGGAAATGATTAGAACAAATAGACCTGCAATCATCCATATTCTGCCGGCTAGGCGGTGCGTCTTTTTCCATGTTTGATCGTTCTCCAGTGCCCACGGAGTTCTTATACCAATAAAATAGTTTGGTTTTACCGTTTGCAGATAATTTCCAAATATGATATAGAAACAAGCCGTAAGAATAATCAGCGTGTTAAGATTTAATTGGTTGCCATTTCCGGTGTATAAAATATAAACAGAAATAAGAGTCATGAAAATGGACATTACAAGGCGAAGAGAATAATACTTACTACCCATTTGGTCGATCTTTTTCTTCGGATCAAATTTCGGAATCAGAAGCATTAAAAGGTAATTCCCCAATCCGAGCCCGAGTAATAAATAGATGATCTGGTTTTTGGCTGTCCAGTTGTTGGCGTTACCTTCCAGATCAAAATGTATCGCAATTTTATCGGGCAAATTTGTCCAGATATAAGCTAAATATATGAATGGTACGGCTATAATTAGTAAGAAGATCAGTTCTTTTAAATATTTGTTCATAATCTATTTTTTGAGAGTTAATATATAATTCAGAATATCGTCAATGATTGTTGTGTTAATGGAATAATGGATAAACTGTCCCTGTTTGACGGTAGTTACCAACCCTGCACGTTTTAATTTATCCAAATGATGGGAAATGCTGGGTGCTGACATATCAAATTTTGCAGCAATTTCACCGGCCGTCATGTCCTGCTTTTGAAGCATTTTGAGGATTTCTCTTCGGGCAGGATCATTCAATGCTTTAAATACTTCATTCATATTTTCGTTATTAGGAAGTTGTATATTTGTATTATTAGACAAATATCTAAATACTATTTGAAATAAAAAAATGGATTAAGAATATTTAAGGATATAAGAGTTGAGAAGGAGGATTTGATTTGTTGTGATACTTTGTAAATGAGTGATTTGCTGTTTTTGTAGAAATGTTAGCTAAATGTATTGACGTGTGTTATGTGTATCTTTTTTTGTTTGGTATTATCATTTTTCTTATTCTCTTTTCCATTTTGGAACATTAGTAATTCAATAGCTCTAAAGTTCGAGATTTCATATTCGTATTTGTCCTTAATTTTCGTATTTACTGGAGTATAAATTTTTTCAAATTCTACAGAATTCGTTAAGTCAGTCAAGAATTTTAAGTATTTCTCGTAATTTGATATATCACCAATTTTGTATGATAATTTGAGTTCTTTTATATTTATTCTCAGATAATTATGCACTTTGCTGTCCCAAATTGCATATGTTTTTGGATTAATGAAGTGTAATAATTTTGAAGTTCCTACTAATGAACCATTGAAAAGTTCTTTTAGTGTTTGATAATCTTCAAATATCAAATTTTCTCCTCTTTTTGCTTTATTGAGAATATTGGTTGCGTCAATAAATTCTTTAATTTCCTTTTTCTTAAATTCAAGAATTGTGGGCATCCAACCATAAACGAAATTAATTCCAATTACTAGATTTTCTACATTAATCTTAGCGGTCTGAATATTTGCAAAATAGTTTATGAAATGAGGATAAGAAATTAAATAGGTATTAGAACTTTCATCTATTTCAAATTTACTTGCTTCATCTATTAATTGGTCGATTTGGGAGACCTTGTCTATTTTTTTTTCCATTTCTTCTCGTTCAAATTAAAGTCAAGTTTGATGTTAAGTACTTCCTCAAATTTATAACAATTCTGGAAATCAGAAATTGATACATTGTCGAGATTTAATATATTGATTAATTCGTCAGCGACAGAGTCTCTATAGTCAGTGTCAACTGTCAAAGGGTACAAGTCGTAAAATTTATATAAATTGACAATTTTCTCAAAAACTGATTCAAAGCTGTCAAATTTTGTCGTTTTGTTTACTGACAAATCTTCGTCGCAATCGTCAACCTCGTTATGTTGGTAGACAAAAATATGTTTTCTTTTTATTCGTTTTCTGAATATACGGATTCTGCCACTTTCACCGCTAACCTCTAAAATAATTCCTCTTTCTTCGTTGGTCACAGATTTAAGTATTTGTGTCGTTTGTTCTTTCATTTCTTCAAGAGAACAAGGTCGATTCTTCATTTCTTCGACTGCTAAAATGGCTTTTCTGTTTCTTTCTCTATGGTAGTCAGTTAATGTGCTTTTCTCGTTCTCTATTTCTTTCATAATTCGTATTTTTTTAAGTACACATAACTTAAGAATAAATAGTCGCCACAATTTTGCGGTGATTACCATGCCGGCGAAATTCACAAAGATAAATTCCCTGCCAGATTCCCATATTTAGCTGTCCACGGGTTATCGGAATGGTTAAAGAAACGCCTACTACGCTTGATTTTGCATGAGCAGGCATATCGTCGTCACCTTCCAAAGTATGGTCGTAATAAGGCTCACGTTCTTTCACAAGCCGGTCGAAGATTTTTCCGAGATCGCTCTGCACATCAGGATCGGCATTTTCGTTTATGCTCAAAGCTGCTGAAGTATGTTTCATAAACAGGTGTAAGATTCCTGTTTCGGGAAGTTTTGGCAAATGAGCTAAAACTTCTTCCGTAATAAGATGAAACCCGCGCGAGCGTTGCGGAAGGGTAAATTCGACTTGCGATACCATAAATTAATTATTAAATAGTTACGAGAGCTTAGTTACAAGTTACAAGTGAAAGGTCGAATGTCAACGACAACGGACAACAACTATTCTGACTATTGTGTACTTGTAAATACATACGACAATAGTTATTTGCTTTTACTTATTTAAAAACAAATATAAATATTTTTTATCTAAAAAATAAAAATGGTACCTACTGATTTTTTAGCAGATACCATTTTATATTTAAAAGCAGAATTCTTGTCGCTTGTAACTCTTGTAACTATTTAAGTATGTAATAACATTTAGTAATATGTTTTACGAATATAACATTCAGACAAACAGACTTGTAACTCGTAACTTTTCACTTGTAACTACTTCAATTAAAAGTCGGCAGGGAAGAGTATTCTTTCGAATAACGCAGGTTTTGATCGATGTAATTTTCGTCGTACGATATTTTTACGTCAGTTACTTTGCCAGCGCCATCTTTTACCAGCGAATAAACCGGATTCACGAAGCCGCGATAAGGTGCAAGGTTCAATTTTTTGTATCGGTCTAAAACTTCAGCATGTAACGTTGGATTTACTTTTACGGCGTAAGCTTCTACAAGGTCTCTTCCGGCTTCAAAATTACCGGTTGATTTGATTTGCTGAATGATTGCCAGCAATTGTCCGAACAAAGTGCGAAGTTTTTCATAATCATTTACAACTACAAAAGTTTCGCCATCACGCACTTTCATTTCAATTACATTATCGACTTTTCCTTTTTCGTAAGCCCACGCAGCAATTAACTGACGGTTACGCATGTGCGCTTCTTCCACATTTTTGCCCGGCTGAATGCGTGTCAACTGAGTCATCAAACCGTTCATTATGTATTGGTAATACTCTGCTTTGAAAGCGTCTTTGTCAGGCAACAGACCAAGTTCGGTCATTTTAGGATCGCCCATGTAATACAAACCAAACAAATCGGCTCTGGCTTCCTCAATGGTAGAACCGTAAGCTTTTAACGCATCCGGATCAACGCCGGGAAGCAATTTGCCCGAACCGTGTCCCAAACATTCGTGAAGGTCGGTGTGTAAGTTATTTGTCAATGAAGCAAATTTCTTTGCACGGTCGCGTTCTACGTCGCTCCACATAAATTCTTCGGCAAAGCCGTTTCCAAGTGAAGCCTGATCGTAAGCTTCGGTAATATTTTCAACGGTTACGGATTTCGAACCATATTCGTGACGAATCCAGTTGGAGTTGGGTAGGTTTACTCCGATTGGAGTAGCAGGATAACAGTCACCGGCCAGAATGGTAGCTGTAATGACTTTTGCAGAAACGCCTTTTACTTCTTCTTTTTTGAATTTTGGGTCGATAGGAGAGTGATCTTCGAACCATTGAGCGTTGTCACTGATGATTTTTGTTCTTTTGGTTGCTTCGATGTTTTTGAAGTTTACCATCGATTCCCATGTTCCTTTCATTCCCAGTGGGTCGCTGTATGTTTCGGTAAAACCGTTTACAAAGTCTACTACAGAAGCCAAATCCTGAACCCATTTGATAGAGTAATCGTCGTAGGTTTTCAGGTTTCCGGTCTTGTAGTATGCTATTAACGTGTTTATCACGTCTTTTTGTTTGTCGTTTTCAGCAACTCCGGCAGCTTTTTCCAGCCAGCCAACGATTCTTGTAATTGCTGCACCGTACAATCCGTTTTCTTTATAAAGTTTCTCTACAATGACTCCGTTTTCTTTCACCAGTTTGCTGTTTAACCCAAAAGAAATGGGAGTAGAGTCGTTCGGATTTTTCATTTTGTTGTAAAAATTTTCCACTTCTAGTTGAGTAACGCCATCGTAAAAGTTTACTCCCGAAGTTTTAATCAGATCGACTCCCGCTTCCTGATTGGTTCGTTTTGGGAACACGGTAGGATCGAAAATAACAGGCTTGATTTTATCGATCAGGTCGTCGATTGATTCGCCGGGAAGCAACACGGCTGAACAATGCGACTCTACCGAACGAAGTGCTTCTTCGAAAAATTTCTCTGAAAATTCAGGTATGAATTTATCCTCGGAATAGTGGTGGTGAATACCATTTCCCATCCATACACGTTTGAGGTAAGTGGTCAGTTTCTGAAATTCATCCGAGTTTTTATTACCCGCATAGTTCTCGTAAATAGTTTCCAACGTACGGCGTACAAGCAGATTGTATTTGTTGTTCTGATCGTAAAGAATGTCGCGACCTTCTAAAGCGGCCTGATTTAAATAATATACCAGTTCTTTCTGTTGAAGACTCAGTTTTTCGAAATCAGGGACTCTGTAACGAAGAATTTCAATATCGGCAAATCTGTCCACGGTATATTTGAAATCCTCCATTGTTGGCGTGGCTTGTTTTTCAGCTCCACAGGCAATTAATAATACTGTCATAAAAAGCAGGGTTATTTTTTTCATATAATTCATATTTTAAAAATACTTCAATTTAACTAATTGATAAAGGATTACAAAATTAGATGAATTTTCAGAATCGAGGGTATAAAAAGCTGATAATTATAAATTTTTTGGTGTTGAATTATATTTTTCTTTTTTGTTAGAATTTGACTATGTTTGTAATTCTACTCATTATTTTAAAATCTTTTGTTATAAAGTATGAATACGAAAGAACAACTAATTGCAAAACTTCATCTACTTCCGCATCCCGAAGGTGGTTTCTTCCGCGAAACCTATCGCAGTAAAGATGCTGTGGAATTGAAAGAACCTTTTAATGGAGATAGAAATTTTTCCACTTGCATTTATTTTTTACTCACTTCCGATTCGTTTCCCGCTTTTCACCGGATTCATCAGGATGAAATTTGGCATTTTTACGATGGCTCAGCTGTAAATTTATACATGATCTTTCCATATGGGAAATATGCTTTTCAAAAGATTGGAATTGATATTGAAAGCGGACAGATTCCACAGTTCGTTGTTCCGGCAGGCTGTTGGTTTGCTGCTGATATTGATACAAACAGAGATTTTTCGCTGGTTGGCTGTACTGTTTCGCCCGGATTCGATTTTAAAGATTTCGAATTGGCAGATCGTAAAAATCTACTTGCCAATTTTCCTCAGCACGAAGATTTAATTCTTCGTTTTACCAGATAAGTTTCATGCACAAAAAAACGCAATGTTCATTTGAGCATTGCGTTTTTTGTATGGTTTAATGTCTGATTATTTCTTTGCACATCTTTCGTTCAGTATTTTTGTTACTTCTTCGGTAATGTCGTAACCTTTTGCTGCATATAAAATGTTGTCGCTCGAAGTGTTGCTGATAATCAATTCGTATTTATTGTCTTTGTTGTATTCTTTCATAAACGCATTAATTGTATCACGCAATCCTTCGCTCATTTTTTGTTGTACCTGTAGCAATTGTTGGCTTAATTTTCCATCCAATTCCTGTAACTCCTGTTGTTTTTTCTGCAATCTGGCTTGTTCTTGCTCGGCGCGTTCACGGCTTAAAAAAGCGTTGTTTTCCAACTTGCGTTGAAATTCTCCCATTTCAGTTTGAAGTTGACGGGCTTGTGTATTAATTGTAAGGCGGGAATCTTCTTGTTTCTTAATTAATGCTTCGTTGGCTTCTTTTGCAAATTGATAATTGAGCAATAATGAATCGATGTTTATGTAAGCAATGGGTAATTTTCCGTAGCCGATAGTGTCGTTTCCACGAACAATAGGAGTGGTTGCTGTATTTGTTTTTCCTCCCAAAACAATAACAAAAAGGATTACTACTGCAATAGTGATAAGTTTTTCATTCGCCTTATATTTAATAATTATCGTTTAATTCGTTTATCATGTCTGATATATTCATTCTTTTTATTTTCTGAGCTTGCCTGTCCTGAGTTGTGGCACAGTTTATTCCTTTGTCACGCAGGGGCTTACTTCCACCAATATGGAAATTTGGAAATCTACCATTCTTCACAAAAAATATTCGTACTCCCAATAGTAGAACGCCAATTAAAAGTAAAAAAAATGATATAATAAATGCGTACATCATTTTGTTATCTGTTTTAATTTCGGCTACAAAGATAATTTTTTTACTACACTTTGATGCTACGACCGATTAAATTTTAGGAAAATGAATGTTTCGTTAAGTTTATTAACGTTTCTGTGGTATTTATTAATATAAAATATGAATTGACTCAAATAGCTTTTTGACGTAGAAATTACTCAAAAACGTTTTGATGGTAGATTGGGGTTTCGCGATTTTTAATCGCGGTTTTATGATGAAATAAGAGGCTGGCTCAAAATAAAATGAGCCAACCTCTTGTTTTATATCACTAAATTTACCAAAGCGATTTATAAATAATTGTGGTGGGTTGCTGTCCGTTACCCCAGGCTACGCCTACATCCCTGTACGCTTTTATCATATCCCGTTTTAATCCTATTTCGTAATCGTAAACAAATTCCCATTCCCGTTTATCCACTTCTTTGATGCGGGCGGCAATTTTGTTTCCCAGCGTTTTCGATTCTTCGAAACATTCAGAATTTGGATCGATGGAAGAAAGTATTTTACCTGCTCTTTGTGCTCCATTCCAGCTTTGGTCGGCATTCCAAACATTGGTTGCCTGATTCATTTTTGCCTTACATTCGAAGTCTATTTTATCCTTAAAAATAGGAGCAACGGCATCCATCGATTTGTTCCAGCAATCGGGACAAGCATCTGGTACTGAGGTTAGGTTATAAATAGCTTCATCGAACTTATTCATTCCTGCTAATACTTTTGCATTTTTTATTATGTAATCGCATTGAGCATTGTAGTATGCAATTATTTTGGATTTACCTTTGTCTACAAACGATTGATAAGCCGGATTGTTGGTTTTCAGATTTTTTAAAGCATTCAAATACGCTTTCGTTTCATTTTCGCCTACTCCTTTGCAGGTTGTCGAATAGCTTGAAAATGCCTTGCCATCAAATCCATCGCCAATGTAAAGCGTAACGTTTAGTGTGTAGGCCTGCATTGGAGGAGCGGTAGCTGTTACATCTTTGGTCATAACGTTAACGTTTGCTGCCAAAACAAACCGTGAGTAATGAGCATCTCCGCTTAAGCCATTCAGAGTAGCAATCTGATGTAATTTGTTTTCAAGGCTTTGAATGGCTGCAGTCGGCATACCATCAATGTTGTCCGGTACCCAAACCGTGAGGGCAATTCTGCCTTTATCCGTCATTTTATCGGAATCTTGAGCATTAGCCATGCCAAAGCAAATGACGAACAATAGAATGAAAAGAATTTTATAGTTTTTCATAATGATCTTTTGTTGTTAAAATTATTTCTCACCTATAACTATTTGAGCCTGACCTAATCCTTTGGTCATTAATTTCGCGGTAATGCTGTATTTGTCCTTAAGCATTTTTTGAAGATCTCTGGCCCAACCACGAGTGTCAACCGCTCTATTGTTCGCATCGTAAAGCGGAATGCGCACCTGTTCGAACAACATCATGTTTTCTGTGGCATCAGTTGTACTGAAACGTCCTTTTACAGTATTGTCTGACACCCATTTCTCAATAATCGCATTCAATTCTTCACCCTCGTATTCGCTTTCCAAATCACCATCAAATGAGCTGAATGTTAAGATACGAAGACTTACTTCGCGTCCGTTTGCAAACAAATCGTCGAAATGTTTTTGAAGTTGTGCATTAAAATTATCAAGGTGAGCCAATACTGCTTCTTCCAATAATACAGGAAGTTCGGCCGAGAACGAAGGTTGTCCGGTTCCCGATGCGCCTGCAATTTGTTTGTCGGTGTATGCATCGATACCCTGCAGGTTGAAAGTAATGGATTTTTTTGGTCCGGTTTGGTTTATGGTCCAGGTCAGTTGCATGATAATGTCTGCCTTCGCAACTTTCTTTAATTTGTCAATCGGGCTTTCGTTAGCGTCTGCACCGCTTTTGCTGGTTAGCATAGCATCTTCGGCCGATTGATTTTGCAAAGATTTCATGGCTGATTCAAGATTTTTCAGAGGAAAACCTCTATCGGCCATCAGTTCGTTTATTTTGCTTATTACAAGCAATAAATCGGAGCTTTCCTGCAGCGATTTTCTGTAGTCAGGAACTTTCATTTTAGTGCCCTGATTGTCAAATTCCATGATATAGTTGTTCTTAATGCACCAGTTATCGCTTGGCACTACCATGATGGTTGGTTTTTTTGCCTGCGAAAATGCCACTAAAGAAAAACATGCGATAAACAATATAGATAATACGATCTTTTTCATCTTATATAAATTTTAAAAATTAGCGTTTCAAAATACCATCTTCAATAAGTTTTGCTTTTAGCTTTGGTCGTTCAACAATTACAACTGCCGATACGGTAACCGAGCCGGTTCCTTTTTTCCGTTCCCTGCCCAGCTTTTTCTCCCAGCGTTCGTCGCGCATCGAAACATAATGGCGGTATTCGCCACCATCTTCAAAAAATTTATTGAAATACATTTCGTATTTTTCACGGGCATTTACTTCCGACACCAATGGACGTACTTCGCATTCGGGACTACCATTTGATATTCCTTTAAAAATGACATCATACAATGCATTTTTTCTGGCTTGAGCAAAAGCGTCGAAGCGATTTCTTCCTCTTCCCCAGGTTTTCAGAGTTTGTGTTCCGTCACTTTCTACCCCCAAACATTCTGTATTATAGGAGTAGTTACCTGCGGTTTGTTTCTGGGCAACTAAGTCGTTGCATTCAAATAGTAAAGTGGCAATAAAAATTGCGGTTAAAAAGATATTTTTCATAATGCTTTATTTTTTTAGAATCCGTTACTTAGTCCCTTTAAAACACCTGCATCTTCCAAATCTTTTCTGAGCGCGCTTACGTTAACCGAAACAATTACTCCGATTTTGTATTCTTTTCCTACTTTCAATCGGTCACCGGCAGCAATTGAGCCATCGTTGGTTATCGAAACGAATTTCATATATTTTCCTCCATCATCAAAGAAAGGATCGAAAAATTCCGCTTTTTCTTCTTCCAGATTAGAATTGTTGGCTAATGCTCTTTGTCCGGGTACTCCGGGCTTTCCGGTAAATCCTTTAAAGATAATGCCGTGTACTGCATTTTTCTTGGCTTGTTCGATGGCAACCTGCGGTTTTTTTGAATAAGACCAAACTTTTACCAGATAAGTTCCCTGAACGCCTGTTCCCATTGCTTCGAGCTCGTAGCGCCATTCGCGGGTGTCTTTGTTAGCTTTGCGCTTTTGCGCTTCGGTATTTACCATTGTTGTAAACAATAAAATAAGCGCAATGCCTGTAATTTTCAATGTTGATTTCATAAGTGAATTCTTTTTTAGGTGTTTATTTTTATTAGAATCTGTAGCTTAAATTGAAAGTCAATGTGGTTTTTCCGGATAATATGTCCAGTTTATCAAATCCCCAATTGTCAGTGTAATTGCCCGAAGGGACCAGATTACCTCCATTTCCTGTAGTGGTGGCAAATTTTACTAAATAGCCCGGTTTTACAAACAACACAAGATTGGGTGAAAGATTAATGCCTAAGGAGAATGTGAGCGGAACATAAATAGAAGACCATTCGTAGTCTTTATTGTGAATCGTTTTCGAGTTATCATCCGGATCGGGAACGGTAAACAGAATACTACTGTCGTCGGAGCTGGTAAAATAGTAGCTCATATAACCGACACCTATAGACGGTTTTACGAAAATATTTCCTTTTCTGGTAAAATACATTTCTTTTGAACAGTTCAAATCAAATGCATAGGTGAAACCGCTAAAATTGTCAATTCCATTGGTAATCCCATTGTTTCCCGGATTGACATCCGACATTGGGTTGATACGGAAATCGATTCCAAATGCCAGCCCCGGAACTTTCGAAATTCTGGAGATACGGTAATCTATTGCCAGATTTATACCGCCAACCGACATATCGGAAGCCGATGAATTATAGCCGGCACTAAACAAGAAACCACGATCTTCCTTACTTTCCATCAGCATTCCTTCGTAAAGTTTCTTTCCGCCTTGTTGCTGGAAAACAGATGGTTTTGTTGTGCCTGTGGCAGTCGTGTTGTTGTCGGCAATTTCCTTTACACGGGCAACGCCTTTTCTTACCTTGTTCTGATTGCCGTTAGCGTCCATCTCTATTTCGTAAACAAAGAATCGCTGATCGATGTAAAGTGATTCCTTTGTCCCCAGTTTTGCTGATAGTGGTTTGGTTTTGAAAACAGAAACTACAGCTTTAAAGTCTTCGAGCTTCATTCCCAGTTCTTCTACCGATTTCGATTGAATGATTACAGCTGCATCTTCCAATAATTCATTCATTGATTTTTTCTTTTTGCTCAAATAAGCTGAACTTTTGGGGTCTTTCGGTTGAGTGGAACGTATGGTTTCACGGTATGAGGTTTTGTATGCCATTGGAAAAGTGGCAGTGCTCCATTTCGATACTTTCTGAGCATTGTGGTTTTGAGCGTCAGTCCAATAATCATTATAAAATACCGCTGCAACTGAATCGTTGAAATTAAG
The DNA here is from genome assembly GCA_003250325.1 of Paludibacter sp. Lineage (GTDB taxonomy): Bacteria > Bacteroidota > Bacteroidia > Bacteroidales > Paludibacteraceae > Paludibacter. The sequence goes on along the minus strand of QKGU01000029.1, from coordinate 5,023 downwards.
CTTGTAGGCATAAACATTATATGACACTTCGTAACCTTCGTCGTCTCTGGCTACAGGTTTGTAATTGGAATATTGGCGGTTAATGGCGTCTTTTTTATCGTAAACCTGTTCCATGGTAAGAACTTCGGCAATCTGATACAAAAACACGTAGGATTTTCCGATTAATTCTGCTCCGATCATTTCTATACGATTTGTTTTCGAAGCGTTTGCCTGAATTACGTCTGCATCGATAGCCGAGTAACCTCCCCGTTTGCTTACAAAATCGGCATTAAAATCCCCATTTTGATCTCTGTTCCACCATTTTGCCAATATCGGATTGGAAGCCAGTTCCACATATCTGAGCATTTCTGCCTTCTTCTGATTTTCATTAGTGGTTTGAGTCGAAAAGTAATTAAAGTTTATTCTGTTGTCATCAAATTTATTGATAACAGGTAAACCTGCCATTTTATTCACAATCACTTTTTCTGCACTGTTCTTTGGCTGGAAAAACAAGGTGGTGAGCGATGGCCTTAAGTACTTTGTATTTACCGTCGAATTTATTTCCTGTGCATTAGCCGAAAAGAAAATAAACAGGTAAAAAATAAAAAAAAGATACTTTTTCATAAGATTCAATTTATAAATGATTAATTGTAATAGTCTTAGGTTTTTATTCTGTGAGGTAAATCCGGGCAGGATGCAATTTCTGGATTGCAGAAAAGCAATATGAGATAGAGGTGAAGTCTATTTTTCATACAAATATGATTAGGTTACAAACAAAAACAAACAAAACAAACAAACAGCTAACATCCTAAATGATGTTTTATCAGAGACAGAGTATGAAACTGAAAAGTAAAAAAAACGTTTCTTACTCTTTATGTATATGCAAAAATATAAAAATATGTTACACTTTTTAAAAATAACTTCAAATTAAACAAAATTTACAAATAATTAAGAGCTTAATTCCTGACATCATTCCATTAGTCAGAAAGCATAAAACAAACAGGTTAGAAACTTTTTCCCAAAAAAACTACTGTATTTTATTGAGGGTTCTCTTAACGAGCAGATAAATGTCATGCAGAGGCAAATTCTCACTTTTTTTGTTTAGAATATTAATGATCAAATATAATTGTTAACTTTGAACCAGATAAATAACTGCACGTAAATGCAATAGATAGCCAGTGATTTAGGTATGTCCAGTTAAAAAGAGAGAATGATAAGGGGCTGGATGTCTGAGAATGCAGGCATTAAAACAAAAAAATATAAACAAGGTTGAGTGAAATTTGAATTTTTAGAACAAAGAACAAAAAATAAAGTAACTTTGCAATATGGAAATACAAGATAAAAATAGATACAAAAGTGAATTTAAGAAAGAACTAGACAATTTTTCTGACAAGTTAAGGAGTTACGTATCAACAGAAAATGGAGACTGGACAGTTAAAGGATTCATTGACGTTTACTAAAACATTTATACAATATCTTCAGACACGAAAATAGTTTCTAAAATTCTAGAAATACATATTTTCCCTCAAATTCTACAGTTTGCTGAAAGCATTGGATACAACATTATTCTTGCTGAGAAACAAAATTGGTATCCCGACCTAACTTTTGTAAACAAGAAAAATAACGAAGTAAAATTTGCAGTAGATATTAAAACCACTTTCAGACGCAACCACAAGACTGCAGGTTTTACTTTGGGAAGTCACGGAGGCTATTTTAAAGAAAGAGACAAAGATAAAAACATACAATTCCCATATAATCAATACTTAGGACATTATTGTTTGGGAATTATATACACAAGAACTGACGTAAGCGATGACCTTTCTGAAACTGAAATTTATCAAGTTAAAGAACTACAAGAAGAATATGAAACTCCAAACAAACGCGTTGGAGACAGAGAAGTAACAACTGTAAAAAATCTAAAATCTATAACCTCCGTAATAAAAGACTTTGATTTCTTTGCTTCTGAAAAGTGGAAAATTGCAAGCGACAAACAAGGCTCTGGCAATACAGCAAATATCGGCTCAATTGTAGATATTGCTGATTTAAAAAGCGGGAATGGTACTTTTAGCCAACTTGGTGAAGAATGGTTTGATGAATATTGGATAAATCACGGTTCTGCAACAATGATTAAAGACGGTAAAACCACCAAAATAACAACGTTGAATGACTTCTTGGAGTTCAAGGGTCGAAAAGACTTATTAGAAAAAATTGTTTCAAAAACTTCTAATAAAAAATGATATGAGAGTAATAGTTCCACCAATTAAAAGTCAAGGAATTAAGACTAAATTAGTTCCTTGGATTAAGGATTTGACTCCTAAAGTTGAAGGTAAATGGATTGAACCATTTTTAGGAACTGGAGTTGTTGCCTTTAATTCTGGATATAAAAAAGCGATACTTAATGACATGAATCCTCATATAATAAATTTCTACAAAGGCATTCAAAACAAAGAAATTTCAGCAGGATTAATGAAACAGTACCTCGAAAAAGAAGGAGAACTATTAAGTAAAGCTGACAGAGATGGTTATGAACACTATTTGAAAGTACGTTCAAGATTTAATGCGGGCGAGTTTTCGCCCTATGACTTTATTTTTCTTTCTAGGGCTGGGTTTAATGGAATGATGAGATTTGGAAGTAAAGGAAATTGGAATATCCCATTTTGCAAGAAACCTGACAGGTTTGCTCAAGCTTATGTAACTAAAATCACAAATCAGGTTAAAGAAGTAACTCAGATTATTCAACCTGAACCAGATTGGACATTTCACAACAAATCATTTGCAGATATAATTCCATTAGCGACTGAAAACGATATAATTTATTGCGACCCTCCTTATTATGGTAGACACGTTGACTACTATAACGGTTGGAAAGAGCAAGATGAAGAATTATTGTTTGAATTGTTGAGTGAAACAAAAGCTAAATTCATACTTTCTACCTGGCACCATAATGATTGGAGAAAAAATGAGATGATTGACAAGTTCTGGGGTAAGTTCAACGTTGTAACAAAAGACCATTTTTATCATAATGGTGGTAGTATTGAAAACAGAAGAACTGTTGTAGAAGCTCTTGTATGCAATTTTGACACTGGCGACTTTATACAACATAATCATGGTTTGAAAAAGAAGGATAATGACGAACAGTTGCAATTTCAATTTGCGGTTTGAAAAAAAAATATATGATCTTCTATGTTCTAAGTTTACACCTGAATAGTTCAAGTCTAACGAATTGCAACCGGGATTGTAAAATCCGATAGTTTTCAACAACTAAGATTGAGTTTTAATTCCTGTCAAAAAATACGAACTAACAAAAAAGAGAGCATCTTCAAAAAAAATGCTCTCTTTACTTATCGTTTATCTCGAATTTTAATAGCGGGCCGAAACAACTTTCCAGTCCACAATGTCCCACAGTGCGGCAACATAGTCGGCACGGCGGTTCTGATAATCCAGATAATAAGCATGTTCCCAAACATCGAAGGTAAGGAGTGGTTCAAGGCCTCGTGTAAGTGGATTTCCGGCATTGCTTTCTTTTACAATCGAAAGTTTGCCTTCCGCATCTTTCACAAGCCATGCCCAACCTGAGCCAAAAACTGAAACAGCTGCCTGGTTGAATTCCTTTTTGAAATTTTCCATATCTCCCCAGCCGGTATTGATGGCTGTAAGCAATTTATCGGAAACCGTATGTCCCGATTCAGGAGTCAAAGAGAGAAAATAGAAGTTGTGATTCCAAATTTGCGCTGCGTTATTGAAAATTGCGCCATCCGATTTTTTTACAATGGAATCCAGATCTGAGTTCTCGAATTGAGTACCACCAACCAGATTGTTTAAGTTGTTCACATAAGTCTGGTGATGCTTTCCATAATGAAAGCCAATTGTTTGTTCACTAATAATTGGAGCTAATGCATTATGTGCATAAGGTAATTCTGGCAATGAAAATTTCATAATCTAATTGTTTTTATATGTTAGTAGATGATTGGCGAATTCAATAATATTTAAACGTTATTTTAATTTGATTTGTTTAACGGTTCTAAAAATTTTTCACATTTTTTTGACCGCTATTGTCCAGATGCTTTTTTCTTATCATCTTTGTACTCGCAAATGAAATTTGTAATTGTTTTGCGATTCTTCAAAACAATCAAAGCAGAAAAAACATTTTATCAGTAATTTGAAAATACGTTTCTCTTTTATTCGTTTGAAAAATTATTCACAAATATAAAAAATAAAATATTCACAAAAGAACAAATCGTGACGGAAAATTTTACTAAAAACTGATTTCTGAGCCGTAAGTTCTATAAATCAATCAAAAACAATTATTCAGGTATGAAAACAATTAGATTAATTTTTACAATTTTATTAACTGTTTTGGTGGTTACTTCATGTAAAACCAAGCAAAAAGTAGCAGAAATTCCTGCCGGCGCTAATGTTGTAGCTGCTCCTACAGTTCCAGAAGCACCTGCCGAAGTTAAAACACCTACTCAAACTTATTCGGAACCAGAAGTTACCCGTAACGAAAATTTCAGTTTAGCCGATGGCGAATCCTCGGACGCATTGAAATACAAATATCATGTTGTAGTGGGTAGCTTTTCTAAAACAACGAATGCGAAAGGTTTACAAAGCACTTTGAAATCGGAAGGAAACAATGCTATCGTGGTTGTAAACGAGAATGGTATGTATCGCGTTCTGATTGCTTCGTACAACGAATACGCTCAGGCTCGTGCTAAGATTAATCAGATAAAGGACAGATTCCCTGATGCATGGGTGTTGGTAAAAAGATAAATATCGTATAAATGCAATATTTGTAACGAACCGGTTCTGAATTAAGAATCGGTTCGTTTTTTTATGGATGCAGTTATTTTCAATTCCCCTAAATCCCCTTTCTCCAAAGGGGACTTTTTGTCTCATAAGTATTATTTAGTCGAGCCTTAAAAAGCCCATTTTCGTATTATATTATTGTTGATTTGGTAAAACATAGCTTTTATCAAGTCAACAATTTGTATTTTAAATTCGAGCCAAAAAGATGATTTCCATTTATTCATCATCCTTTTGAAGT
>QKGU01000266.1 GCA_003250325.1 Paludibacter sp. | reverse complement strand
ATCCTGATCGGCTCCCTGATAGTCTCCAGGTTCTCTTTTCGCGATAGCCCGATAAATGTACGGTTCTGCGAGGTAAGGTTTTATTTTTATTACCTGATTGAAATATTGAATGGAAAGAACGTAATCTTCAAAATACAAAGCATTCTGACCAATAGTCATTATACGATCAGTGTTCCATTGTGCAACAGCGGAAAACTGACATATAAGATAGAATGCTATGATAAGAAGTTTCTTCAAGAAAAATTGTGTTTAAAGAATTATTATTCGAATGCGTTTGCTTCGCAGCCGGAGTTCGCATTAAAAGAACTTGGAATGTCGAATTGCTCGGTCGAAGAATAGCCCAATTCGCTATTGTTCAATACTTTTTTCATATACAATGCCCATATTGGCAATGCCATGCTTGCGCCTTGCCCCATACCAATGCCATCAAAGTGAATATCTCGGTCTTCTCCACCAACCCAAACACCGGAAACAAGCGATGGGGTATAGCCCATAAACCAACCGTCGGAGTTATTTTGGGTTGTTCCGGTTTTTCCGCCCATTGGCATTGTTAAACCGTAACGACTGCGAATCCGCCCTCCGGTTCCGCCATCTACAACAGCACGCATCATGTAAATCATTTTGTAAGCAGTGGTTTCACTAAATATTTCGTGCATTTGCGGTGCAAATGTACCAATCACATTTCCATTGGCATCTTCTATACGGGTAACATAAAGCGGATCCACACGAATTCCTTTGTTAGGAAATGCGGTATAAGCATCTACCATTTCGGCAACAGAAATCTCACAAGGACCTAAACATAATGAAACAACCGGAGGTAAATCATCTTGAATTCCGAATGAACGCATTAGTTTTACCAAAGCTTCAGGTGTGTAAAGACTCATAAGATAGGCAGAAATCCAGTTGTCGGAATTTGATAATCCCCAACGAAGAGAAACAATGTCGCCAACCTTTCTGTTCTTTGTCGTTGTTTTTGGCGTCCATGGTTTTCCATTGCCGTCAATTAATGTCACAGGCTGCCATGTTGTTTTGTCGCATGGTGACATCCCTTCTTCCATAGCCAGCGTATATAGATATGGCTTTATTGTAGATCCAACTTGACGACGACCCACATTGACCATATCGTATTGAAATTCACCAAAATCAGGTCCTCCTACATATGCTTTCACATGCCCGCTTTTGGCATCCATTGACATAAATCCGCAGCGCAAAAAATGTTTTTTATAACGAATTGAATCCAATGGACTTAAAATTGTATCTACATTACCATGATAAGAAAAAACTTCCATTTCGATGGGTTTTCTAAAGTTTGCCTGAATTTCTGACTCACTGTATCCGGCAGCTTTCATTCGGTAGTATCGGTCCGATTGTTTTATTGATTTATTTAATGACTCATCAATTAAAGATTTACTCAAATAACGAGAGAATGGAGCGTAAGAACGTCCTTTCTTCTCTTTGAAGAATGTTTTTTGGAGCGATTGCATATGTTCGTCAACAGCTTCTTCTGCGTATTGCTGCATCCTTGAATCTATTGTAGTATAGATTTTTAACCCATCCGAATAAATGTTGTAAGGCGTTCCGTCAGGTTTGGTGTTTTTGTTACAAAATCCATATAACGGATTATTGTCCCACGCCCAACGATCTTCTTTATATTTTTGCTCTTGCCAGCTGGCATAATCACTTCTTACCGGCTCTTTTGCGGTAAGTATCATACGCAGATATTCTCTGAAATATGCCGCCTGTCCTAATTTGTGATCGGCTTTTTGATAGCGCAGAGTTAGCGGTATATTTTTTAATGAATCATATTGTTCTTCTGTAATATAATCTGCTTTAAGCATTTGATGTAGAACAACGTTACGGCGTCCTTTGGTGCGCTCATTGAATCTTACCGGGTTAAATAAAGAAGGGTTTTTACACATTCCTATGAGAGTTGCCGCTTCTTCAATTTTTAATTTTGCAGGAGTGGTGCTAAAGTAAATCTGTGCTGCCGATTTTATCCCTACGGCATTATTGAGAAAATCGAACTTGTTCAAATACATTGTTATGATTTCCTCTTTTGTGTACAGTTTTTCGAGTTTTACAGAAATAACCCATTCGATTGGTTTTTGCAACGCACGTTCAATAATATTGTCGGCACTCGGTGAATAAAGCTGTTTTGCAAGCTGTTGGGTAATGGTACTTCCTCCTCCTGAGTTTTGAATTTGAAAAATTCCTCTTTTGATAATAGCTCGCAGCAAAGCTCGTCCGTCTATCCCCGAATGATCGTAATAGCGTGCATCTTCTGTTGCAACAAGTGCATTTACAACATTCGACGAAATCTCATTATAATGTACGGCAACGCGGTTTTCTTTGCTATAATAATACTTTCCAAGGATTTTTAGATCTGAGGAATACACTTCAGTCGCATATTTGTTTTTGGGGTTTTGAAGTTCATCAATTGGTGGTAAATAACCAATCCACCCCATGCTGATAAAGGTAAAGATTAATATAATTAAGAAGATTCCAATGCTGCTAAAAGCCAGCCAGAAGTATCGAGTGAAATTTGATCGAAGATTACTTTTTACGGTCATTTTATCTATATTAGGTGATAACTTAATCAATGTTACAAAAGTAGTAATTATTTACAATTACACTTTCATAATTTCTATTAAAATAAGATTGGAAATCTTTATTCCATCGGCAGTTATACGTAAATATCGGTTGGAGTTTTCAACTTTTTTAGTCTCAATAAATGTTTTTATATTTTCTAAGCAATAGTTAGCAAATTCCACACCAAATTCAGCTTCAACTTTTTCGAGGTTTATTCCATCTGCTGTTCGCAACGATACCATTACGTAGTCGTTGTACTTGTCGGTAACGGATAATTCTTCTTTTTCGAAATAAGTCTTATTGCTGTTTAATAGTTTAATGTATTGCGTTATGGAAGAAACATTCCATTGACGGGATTCTATGTCGTAGGAGTGAGCCGATGGACCAATTCCGATATAAGCTTCTTGTCGCCAGTACGAAGTGTTGTGTCTCGACCTGAAGCCCGGAAGTGAAAAATTAGAAATTTCGTACCTTTCGAAACCGTTTTCGTTCAGCGTTTTTAGCATAAGCGAATACATCTCATTCATGGTTTCATCGTCAACAGGCGTAACTTCTTTCTTCTCGCGTTGTTTCCAGAGTTTTGTTCCTTCTTCGTAGGTGAGTCCATAAATGGAAATATGTTGCACATTAAGGCTTATAGCGGTATTCAATTGTTTTTTCCATCGTTCTATTGTTTGAAAGGGTAATCCGTAAATCAGATCAATACTAATATTAGTAAATCCCGATTGTTGTGCCAGTTTTACTGCAGCAATAGCTTCTTTAGAAGTGTGGCGGCGATTGATTCTTTTTAAATCCTCATCGTCGAATGATTGAATACCAATACTTATCCGGTTGAAAGGAAGTGTTGAAATCGAATTGAAAAAATCAGGAGTTAAATCGTCCGGATTTGCTTCGAAAGTGATTTCCGCATTTTCGTCAATTAAATATAGTTCGTTTATTCCATCAAAAATCTTCTGAAACTCTTGTGCCGGCAAAATACTGGGCGTACCTCCACCAAAATAAATGGTGTTTATCGTTTTTGTTTTTAAATAATCCTGTCTTAATTGTAATTCTTTTATGATTGAATCGACTAATGCTGGGACTAATTGTGGGGCAACTTCGGTGTAAAAGTCGCAATAGGAACATCTTTTTTTGCAAAATGGAATATGAATGTAAATGCCCGCCATTATTAAGTTTTTAAATATCAAACGCTTGTGAAACTAGGATTTATTTATCGAAAATTTTTATTACAAAAATACAATAAATTGTTTGTATAATCGGAAAAAGACTGTATCTTTGCACTCGCTTTTGAGAAATCAAGCACGGGGTGTAGCGCAGTCCGGTTAGCGCACCTGCTTTGGGAGCAGGGGGTCGTGGGTTCGAATCCCGCTACCCCGACAAAAAGGGACTTATCGATTATTCGGTAAGTCCTTTTTGTTTATACCTTACCAAATATTGAGTTCTTTTTTGTAATTTTGAAAATATAAAATTTTAATT
>QKGU01000280.1 GCA_003250325.1 Paludibacter sp. | reverse complement strand
AACTTCAAAAGGATGATGAATAAATGGAAATCATCTTTTTGGCTCGAATTTAAAATACAAATTGTTGACTTGATAAAAGCTATGTTTTACCAAATCAACAATAATATAATACGAAAATGGGCTTTTTAAGGCTCGACTATTTAATACGCTGATTTGAATTGTTCCAAAAAGCGGACATCGTTTTCGGAGAACATGCGTAAATCTTTTACCTGATACTTCAGGTTGGTGATTCTTTCCACGCCCATTCCAAAGGCATAGCCTGAATATACTTTCGAATCGATTCCGCAATTTTCCAATACATTCGGATCAACCATTCCGCAACCCAGAATTTCTACCCAGCCTGTGTGTTTGCAGAAAGGACAGCCTTTTCCACCACAAATGTTACACGAAATATCCATTTCGGCACTTGGCTCTGTAAATGGGAAATAAGATGGACGCAAGCGGATATCGGTGTTTTCACCAAACATTTCTTTGGCAAAATACATCAGTGCTTGTTTTAGGTCGGCAAATGAAACATCTTTATCAATGTAAAGTCCTTCCACCTGATGGAAGAAACAGTGAGCACGATACGAAATCGCTTCGTTGCGGTACACACGTCCCGGGAAAATCATACGAATCGGCGGTTTTTGTTTTGCCATTACGCGTGACTGAACCGATGAGGTGTGCGTACGAAGCAATACGTCAGGATTTTGTTCGATAAAGAAAGTGTCCTGCATATCGCGGGCAGGATGTTCGGGTGGAAAGTTCAACGCACCAAACACATGCCAGTCGTCCTCAATCTCCGGACCTTCGGCAATGGTAAATCCAATGCGTGAAAAGATCTCAATGATTTCGTGTTTCACCAACGAAAGCGGATGACGTGTCCCCAGTTTTAGTGGATCGGCAGTTCGGGTCAGGTCGGTTTTGTTTTCGCTCGACGAACTGCTGTTGAAGGCTTCTTTTATCTCGTTTATCTTGTCTTGAGCACTGTTTTTTAATTCGTTAAGTAGCTGTCCTACTTCACGCTTCTCTTCGTTTGCAACATTTCTGAAATCGTTGAAAAGTTCGGAGATCAAGCCTTTCTTACTTAGATATTTAATGCGTAACGCTTCCAGCTCTTCCTGATTAGTGGCCACCAATTGGTTCACTTCTTCCAATAGTTGATTAATCCTATTTTTCATTTCTTATTTTCCCTTTTTAATTTTTGGAAAAGTTTGTTGTTCAGAATCTTGTACTTACTTCCCAAAACAAAGTCATATGTATTTAAGCATGCAAAAGTAATCAAAATTCAGCAAAAATTAGTCCTGTTCAAAAAAATATAGTTGTAAAACATGTTTTGTCTGAATTTTGCCTTATATTTGTAACACGCATTGAAAATTATTGTATGAAAATTGATAATATACTCCGCTATTTGACTGAGTTGAAAGACAATAACAACCGCGAATGGTTTACTCTGAATAAAAATTGGTACGATCAGGTTCGTGCTGAATTTGAAACGATTAGTAAGGATTTTATTGTCGAAGTATCGAAATTTGACGAAGAGATAAAATACGTTGACGTTAAGGATTGTATTTTCAGAATATACAGGGATATTCGTTTTTCGCACGACAAAACTCCCTATAAGTCACATTTCGGTGTTTTTGTGGCTGCCGAAGGAGGAAGGAAGAGTCAGCGTGGAGGTTACTATCTTCACCTCGATCCAACCGGTTGCTTTGTGGCAGTAGGAGTGTGGTGTCCTGAGCCTAATTTATTGAAAGCATTGAGACAAAGCGTATTTGATAATATCGAAGAACTGAACGAAATCAGAAATGATGAAAACTTCTCGAAATATTTCAATTCTTTTTACGAAGAAGACAAACTCAAGACTCTCCCCAAAGGTTTCCCGAAAGAATTTAAGGAGGCCGAACTTCTCAAATTGAAACACTATCTTGTAGAATACACTTTACCAACAGAAATAACAGAAAAAGAAGATTTTGCTCAACAAGTAGCTGGCATAGCAAAAAATGCTTACCCGTTGAACCGATTTCTGAATTATACCGTTGATGAGTTGAAAGGTTAATTCATATTTCATAATTTATAACATATAATTAAAAATGATTTTAGACTCGTTAGAAAATGCAGGATTGTACAAAAATGTTCATCCTCGGATTAAACAGGCATTTGATTTTTTGTTGAGTAAAGATTTACAGTCTCTTCCTACGGGAAAAATAGAATTGGATGGCAAAAATCTGTTTGTCAATGTAGTGGAAATTGCCGGAAAAACACCCGCTGAAGCCCGAATGGAAACTCACAACAATTATATCGATATTCAGATTCCGTTGAATGTTACTGAAACAATGGGATGGATTGCCGGAAAAGAATTAAAAACAGTTACAGAAGCTTATAATGCAGATAAGGATGTTAGCTTTTTTGCAGATAAAGCAACAAATTTTTTGGCGGTGAATCCATTGGAATTTGCTATATTTTTTCCAACCGATGGTCATCAACCCGGAATATTTGAAGGGACAATCAAAAAGATTATCGTCAAGGTTTTGGTTTAGTCTTATTTCTTTCTCAAAAAAAAACTGTCATCAGTATACTTTTAAATCAGTACATTATAATATATGAGAGATCTTGCAATTATAAATTCAGATCCATGGTTGAAGCCTTATGCCAATGCAATAATAGGGCGCTATGAATATTTCGAATCTGTAGAAAAGAAGTTGATTGGGGAGAATAATAGTCTATATAGTTTTGCAACCGGATATTTGTATTTTGGATTGCACAGAATGACGGATGGTTGGGTGTTTCGGGAGTGGGCTCCCAATGCGACAGCTATTTTCATGGTGGGCGATTTTAACAACTGGCAACGTCATCCCGACTATCAGTTGAAAAAGCTCCAGAACGGAATCTGGGAAATTCGATTGCCTGATTATGCGATGGCACATACGCAGCTTTACAAATTATTGGTGGAATGGGAAGGTGGTAGTGGCGAACGCATTCCTGCATGGGCGCGAAGAGTGGTGCAGGATTCTACAACGAAAATTTTCAGTGCTCAGGTTTGGAATCCTTTCCAACCTTACATTTTTAAACATAAGGATTTTAAACCAATAACCGATCCTTTGTTGATTTATGAATGCCATATCGGAATGTCGAGTTCGGAAGAGAAAGTTTCTACATACGACGAATTTCGAATAAATGTTTTGCCCCGTATAAAAACCGCAGGTTATAATTGTATTCAAATAATGGCTATTCAGGAACACCCGTATTATGGGTCGTTCGGCTATCATGTTTCCAGTTTTTTTGCAGCCTCTTCGCGTTTTGGAACTCCGGATGAATTAAAACACCTGATTGATGAAGCCCACGGTATGGGTATCTCGGTGATAATGGATATTGTTCATTCGCATGCGGTTCGAAACGAGATAGAGGGACTCGGACGATTTGATGGTACTCCTTATCAATATTTTCATGGCGGATCAAGACGTGAACATCCAGCGTGGGATTCGCTTTGCTTCGATTATGCAAAACCTTCCGTATTGCACTTCTTACTTTCTAACTGTAAATTCTGGCTCGAAGAATATAAATTTGATGGTTTCCGTTTCGATGGGGTTACGTCGATGCTTTATAGAAGTCATGGTTTGGGCGAAAATTTTACAGGTTACGATTCTTATTATAATCTGAATCAGGACGGGGATGCAATTTGTTATCTGACGCTTGCCAACAAACTCATTCACGAAGTAAATCCTCATGCAATAACTGTTGCCGAAGAAATGAGCGGTATGCCCGGATTGGCCACAAAGGTTGCTGATGGTGGCATTGGATTCGATTACCGAATGGCAATGGGAATTCCCGATTTCTGGATAAAACAGATAAAGGAAATAAAAGATGAAGACTGGAAGGTCGGTCATATTTTCTGGGAATTGACAAATCGTCGGGCAGGCGAGAAAACAATTTCGTATGCAGAAAGTCACGATCAGGCTTTGGTGGGAGATAAAACCATTATTTTCCGTTTGATTGATGCTGAGATGTATTGGCACATGCAGCGGGGTGATAATACACTTGTTGTTGACCGTGGAATTGCTTTGCATAAAATGATTCGCCTGATTACAGCTTCAACGATGAATGGTGGATATCTCAATTTTATGGGAAATGAATTCGGTCATCCCGAGTGGATTGATTTCCCGCGTGAAGGAAACGGTTGGTCGTACAAATATGCCCGTCGTCAATGGGATTTGGTTGATAATGACAAATATCTATATCATTCTTTAGGCGAATTTGATAAAGCGATGATTAGTGTGATTAATTCGGTTCCTGAGTTTTGTGAAACTGAAATACAACAGCTTTGGGACAAAGAAGGAGATCAGGTGGTTGCATATCAGCGTGGTGATTATGTTTTTGTATTTAACTTCAATGGAGCTAAATCATTTACCAATTACGGCATCCTGGCAGAGAAAGGTGAATATATGATTGTTCTTAATACTGATAATTCAGCTTTTGGCGGATTCAATCTGGTTGATGAGACTGTTCCTCACCTTACGCTTCCGGATCCGAAAGAAACTTCAGCAAAGGAATGGTTGAAATTGTATATTCCGGCACGTACGGCTTTTGTTTTAAAGAAAATCAATTAAGTAAATAAAATTTTTATAAAAAAAGACAAGAGATGTCATATTGATACATCTTCTTGTCTTTTTTTTGTTTTATTGCTTTCCTGTTCTTGTTGATGAATATAATCATAAAAAAAGGAAAAAATATTCTTAAATATTTTTTCCTTTTAAATTAATGTGCTTAATCTTAATTTACTGCTGCAGTCAATTCAGCTCCGGCTTTAAATTTTGCAACTTTTTTGGCAGCGATAGCAATTGGTTTTTTTGTGGCGGGATTAATACCGGAACGAGCTGCACGATCGGCAACAGAGAATGTTCCAAAACCAACTAAACTAACTTTATCACCAGATACAAGAGCACCAGATACGCTCTTAACAACTGCATCTAGTGCTTTTTTTGCATCAACTTTGCTGAGACCTGATTCAGCAGCGATGGCACTAATTAATTCTGCTTTGTTCATAAGATTTTTGATTTTTTAAAAGAGAAATAATAAACATAATTTTTTTGACATCACAAATGTAATAGATTGATTATAATATACAAACAATTAAATTAAAAAAAGAACTGTTTTTTTTTACATATTTTCAAAAAAAGTGCTGGAGAACATGTTTTTTAAGAATGTTTTTGCTTGCTTTATTCGTCTAATGTTCATTTCTTCCGCATCTTAGCTTTTTTTAATCAATCAAAAAAGAATTAAAAAATCAGAAATAACCCGTTTAAACTCAAAATGGTTAATGTATTGAGTTTTTTTTGATTAATTTCGCGTTAAATATAAATAGATATAAATTAAAAGAAATGAATAACTATAGACCTTCATTTTTAAATTCTATACCTCCCGTTGTAAAGAATCTTATTGCAATAAATATAATTCTCTGGCTAGCCACATTAGTTGCTCCGGGTATGTTTCGCCGTTGGGGATTGGATGTAGATTTGACAGATATTTTAGGGATGCATTACTGGGCATCTTCAAAATTCAATCCGGCTCAGTTTCTGACTTATATTTTTATGCACGGAAGTTTCAATCACATATTTTTCAATATGTTTGCGCTATATATGTTTGGCGGTGTGTTGGAGCAAATGTGGGGAACAAAGCGTTTTTTGCTTTATTATTTAGTGACCGGAGTTGGAGCGGGAATTGTTCAGCAATTGTTTTGGACATTTGAATATCAATCGCTGATAAATGCCATGAATGATGCCATTTCGGCAAATTCAGGTGAAGCACTTCTGCCATTTCAGAATGTGCTGAATCGCTATTTTCGCATGAGTGATTTGTCGGCTTTCGATGCACCTGCAATAATTGGAATGAAGAAGATGTTTCTGGACTTGCCCGTGACCATCGGTGCTTCAGGTTCTGTGTTTGGACTTTTGCTGGCATTTGGCTGGTTGTTCCCGGAAGCAAAACTGATGATGCTGTTTTTCCCGGTTCCGATAAAAGCGCGGATTTTTGTTTTGTTGTATGGTGTGGCCGAATTATTTTTAGGTGTGGCGCAATTTTCGGGTGATAGTGTCGCTCATTTTGCTCACCTGGGCGGAATGTTATTTGGTGTGCTGTTGATTTTGTATTGGAAGAAAAATCATAAACTTTACTAAATTCATTTTTAGAAATGACTGTGTTTGAAAATATAAAACAGACTTTTAAGCAGGGCAATACTCTTATCCGGCTTATTTATATAAATGTTGCTTTGTTTGTGATTGTAAAATTGCTGTTTATTATTTTACAGCTGTTCAATAACAACTCGGGCAGCATTATTCTTTCGTATTTGGCAATGCCGGCCGAGCCGGTTCAATTGTTACACCGTTTCTGGACTCCGCTCACTTATATGTTTCTTCACGAAGGCATATTTCACATTCTGTTTAATATGCTGGCACTTTTCTGGTTCGGTAAATTGTTTTTGCTCTTTTTTAGCGAAAAACAATTGGTAGGACTGTACATTTCCGGAGGCTTGATTGCAGCACTATTTTACGCATTAGCTTTTAATGTTTTTCCATATTTCTCGGGAGTGCTTCCGTATAGTATTTTGTTAGGTGCTTCAGGGTCTATAATGGCCATTATTGTTGCAGCGGCTGTTCGCTCTCCAAATATGGAGATGCAGTTGTTGTTGCTTGGAAGAGTGAAGCTGAAATACATTGCTATTGTATCAGTATTGGCCAGTTTTTTTGGACTGACATCTAATAATGGAGGTGGCGAATTGGCACATTTAGGTGGTGCTTTGGCGGGTTATTTATTTGTTGTATCTTTGCGTCAGGGGACAGATATTACGAAAGGATTAAACAGAATTTTGGATGCCGTTTCGAACTTGTTTAAGCCTAAAAAACTGAAAGTTAAGCAAAATCCGAATCGACCAAACAGACCCATGAGCGATGCAGAATATAATGCTACCAAAGCTCGTAAAATTGCTGAAATTGATCGCATTCTCGACAAAATAAAAACATCGGGTTACCAAAGTCTTTCTGCTGAAGAAAAAAAACAATTATTTGATCAGGGAAATAAAAAATAATTCATAATTTTACGATTGTAAAGATTGTGAAAAGATTGATTCATGATTGGCAAAACAATACTAAAGTGGATAATGCTTGCTTCGAATTTCGTGGCAGCATTTTTTATGATTATGACTTTGGCAGGAACGGTAATTAATCCTGATAAGTTATTTCTTTCCGCTTATTTTGCTCTCTTTTTCCCTTTTACAATTGCTGTCAATATCGGATTTGTCATTTTTTGGATGTTGAGCCGTAAATGGTATTTTCTTATTTCTTTGGCTCTTTTGCTCTTTGCATCGTCTGAAATAAGCGATGTTTTCCCGGTTCATATTGGGAAAAAGGAGGATGCAATTCCTGAAAAAACGTTTTCGTTGTTAACCTACAACACTATGGGGTTGGGTAAGTTGGTAAAACATACAAAGAAACACCCGAATATGGTTGTACAGTATATTTTAGATCAGAATGCGGACATCGTTTGTTTGCAGGAATATGCTATCAGCGATTTGGACGAACATATGACGACAAAAGATGTAATGCGAATTTTTGCAAAGTATCCATACAAGTATATTCATTTAAACTCTTTAGGAAGAACCCGTCATAATGGGATTGCAACATTTTCTAAATATCCGATGGTTAGTAAGCATTTTGTGAATTACGAATCTGAATTTAATTCATCGATTTATACCGACATAAAAATAGGCGAAGATACAATCCGGATTGTGAATAATCATTTGGAATCGAATAAAATAACCGAACAGGATAAAGCGATGCCTTTGAAGTTGAAAGATAAATTTGATACAGATAATTTGACAGATATTACGCTGCATTTTTCAAGGAAGCTGGGAGTTGCTTACCGAATGAGAGCTAATCAGGCAGATGCAGTTTCTGAAGTCATAAAATCATCGCCTTATAAAGTTATTGTTTGTGGAGACTTCAACGATGTGCCTGTTTCGTACGCATATACAAAAGTAAAAGGCGATTTGAAAGATGCATTCTCCGAGACAAAGACAGGTTTCGGTTTTACCTTTGAAGATAAATTTTATCATTTCAGAATTGATTACGTACTGTACGATGCGAATACTTTTACGCCGTACGATTACCGAATGGACAAAGTGAAATATTCCGATCATTACCCTGTCAATTGTCGGATCGGGTTTAATTAAAACAAAAAGACAACAGTAATTTATTAAAAACACATATCTCTAAAAAAAGAAAAATTATGAATGTACCTGCAGAATTAAAGTACACAAAAGAACATGAATGGATTCGGTTCGAAGGAGAAGTTGCAACTATCGGTATCACCGATTACGCACAAAGTGAATTAGGCGAAATTGTTTTCGTTGAAGTAGAAACAATTGACGAAACACTGGGAACAGGAGATGTTTTTGGCACGATCGAAGCAGTAAAAACTGTTTCAGATCTTTATTTGCCGGTTGGAGGAAAAATCGCTGAATTTAACTCGGAATTGGAAGATGCTCCCGAGTTGGTAAATGACGATCCTTACGGAAAAGGTTGGATTGTGAAAATTGAAGCTGCTGATATGGCTGGTGCAGACGAATTGCTTTCTGCTGCCGAATACGAAGCTTTGATAGGGGCATAAGAAAAACGGATTATCTTCCCTTCTTATTTGAAAAAGGGAAGATGTAATTCAGCAAGATAGGCTTATAAATTTTTATATGAATAAATTTATCAAATATTATTTTTTAGGTATTGGTGGTATAGGTATGAGTGCTCTGGCGCGTTATTTTCATGCCAAAGGATTTCAGGTTGCCGGTTATGACCGTACCGAAACAAAACTTACAAAGGAATTGCAATCCGAAGGCATTGAAGTTAGCTTTGTTGAAGACGTTGATCAGATTCCGTTTGTGTATACCAAGCCGGAAAATACATTGGTGATACTCACTCCTGCCGTTCCTCAAAACCACCCTCAGCTGGTCTATTTTCGTGAAAATAATTTTACGATTCAGAAACGTGCAGAAGTATTAGGAAATATTACCCGGCAAAGTAAGGGAATCTGTATTGCCGGTACACATGGAAAAACAACTACTTCGACGATAACTGCTCATTTGCTGTATCAGTCCCGAGTTTCATGCAGTGCCTTCTTAGGTGGAATTTCCAACAATTACAGCACTAACTTACTTACTTCAAAAGAAAGTAATTTTGTGGTGATAGAAGCAGATGAGTACGATCGTTCGTTTCATCAACTTTCACCATATATGGCGGTTATCACCTCAGCCGATCCCGATCATTTGGATATCTACGAAAATGCTGCTGCTTTCCGCGAAAGTTTTGAGCATTTTACGTCATTGATTCGTCCGGGTGGCGCATTGATTATGAAAAAAGGGATTGAAATCGAACCTCAGCTTCAGAAAGGTGTGAAACTTTACACTTACTCGATGGATGGTGGAGGTGACTTTTCGGCAGAAAATATACGCACTGAAAAAGGAGAGATCAGATTTGACTTTGTAACGCCGACCGACAGAATAAATGATGTTCGTTTGGGCGTTCCGGTTAAGATTAATGTGGAAAACAGTGTGGCGGCTATGGCATTGGCATGGCTCAATGGGGTGACGTTAGAAGAACTGAGAACCGGAATTTCGTCTTTTTCCGGAATTTATCGCCGTTTTAACGTGGTTTACAAATCAGAAGATGTTGTGTATATGGACGACTATGCTCATCACCCAACTGAGTTAAAGGCAAGTATTTCTTCCATTCGCAATTTATATCCTGACAAGAAAATAACAGGTATTTTTCAACCACATCTGTATTCACGTACTAGAGATTTTGCCGGTGAGTTTGCAGCGGCATTATCTCAACTAGATGAATTGATTCTGATGGACATTTATCCTGCCCGCGAATTGCCTATTGAAGGAGTGACTTGATATTAAGTGAAGTTAAACTTGAAAATAAAGTACGATGTTCAGATGAAAATCTGTTACCTTTGCTAAAGAAAAAGCAACCTGAGGTTTTGGTGATGACATCGATAAAATGGTTCCGAAAATAAAAGAACAGCTTAAGTTGCTGGCAGCTGAAAAAAATCAAACAGACGATACTTCTCTTATTACTAACGCTATATGAAGCCGGTAGTGAAATACTCATTGTTGTCGGTGAGCATAGTCTTTGTGCTGGGCTTTGTCGCGTTTACAATGTGGTACTTTACTGTTAACCGAGAAGATAAAGTTTGTCATGAACTTGAAATTTCGATTTCTGACAGTGAGAAAAGTAAATTGATAAATCAGCAGGAAATTGCTCTGATTCTGGAACAAACCGGATTAAATCCGATTGGCAAATCGTTGCAACGAATCAAATCGGAATCGATAGAAGATATTTTGCAGGAAAACGAGATGATTAAGTCGGTTGAATGTTACAAATCTCCGTCGGGGTTGGTGAAAATTAATGTTGAGCAACGTTCGCCAAAATTCAGGGTTGTAGGGTTGGGAAGTTATTATGTGGATGCCGACAGAAAGGTAATGCCCGTTTCTCCTGATTTTGCAGCGTACGTTCCGGTTGTTTCCGGACGTGTCACCGTAACATTTGCAGTCGGACCGTTGTTCGACTTTGTGACTTTTCTGGAAGAAAATCCTTTCTGGAATGCACAGATTGAGCAAATTTATGTTCGGGATGATAAAAAGATTGAATTGGTTCCACGGGTTGGTGATGCAATCGTTTTGTTGGGAACGCTGGATAATTTCCAAACGAAATTAGAAAAATTGCGCAAACTGTACCTTTACGGATTCAATGAATTTGGGTGGAATCGGTACAAAAAAATTGATTTGCAATACAAAGATCAGGTGGTTTGTACAAAAGTAGGTGCTGATCCCGAGCCACTTAAAATGGTGGCAAAAGAAGTTAATGATAGTATTATTCCGAGTAAACTATGAATTCAACTAAAATTATTTCAATAGATTTTGGCAGTTCTAGAATTTCAGCTATGGCAGGTGAAGTTCTGGACAATGGCGCGCTCAGAATTTTGTCGGAAGAGTCGAAACCATCGGATGATATAAAGTGGGGAATTGTTGACAAACCGACAGGCGCATCGTATAAAGTAAGCGAATTGCTGAAGTTGCTTAAAAATAGTGCGAGAATTCCTGAAGTAACACAGGTTTCGGTGAGTCTTGGTGCTAAAAGCATGAAAAATAAGGTTCATACAATCAGCCGTTTTGTAGGGAAACCGAATGTTGTTGCCGATAATCTCCTTGCCGATATGCTTGCCGAATGCGAAAAGAATTTTCAGCGCGAGGATATAGATGTTTTCGATATTATTCCACTTTCGTACTCGTTGGATGGAACCAGACTCGACGAACCTGTCGGGAAAAAAGCAACACAGATTACGGCGAATTATAATGTCGTTTATGGTCAAAAAATAATAAAATCGGAACTGGAAAGATGTTTCGATCGTACTGGAATTGTCCTGGGATATAGTCCCTTGGCTATTGAAGCGATTTCGACAGTTCTCCTAGAAGATCATGAACGCCAGGCCGGTTGCGCGATAATAAATTTTGGAGGAACCACCACAACAGTTGGTGTTTACCATGATGGCGTTTTACAAAATTTATTGGTGGTTCCGCTGGGAGGTAAAAATATAACAAAAGATATTCAGGAATTGGGAATCAGCGAAGCGCATGCCGAGAAATTGAAATGTTTGCAGGGCTTTGCATTGGAACGTTTGGTGGAAAATCCAATGTACGTTCAAATTCCTTCGGAAGATCCGACCGGAGTTCCGGTACGTATTTCCACTAAATTTCTGGCAACAATTATCGAGGCCCGTCTCGAAGAAATGATGGCTCCAATCGTGAATCTAATCTCCGGATTGAAATTTACACTCGAAGAAGGAATTGTGATAACGGGTGGAGGTTCGAAAATGAGAAATATAATTGACCTTGTAGCTGAAAAGACCGGAATAAATGTGCGGTTTGGCGATCATACCGACTGGCTTTCGGATGATACCAACTCGAAATTTTACGAGCCTGAGTTTTCTCAACTGGTGGGAACATTGCTGCTTACAAACGAATATATTCTCGAACATCCCGAGGAAGTGGCAGAGGAAGAACCTAAAAAAGGAACCAAACTGCCAAGGAAAAAGTTGGGTGAAACGAATTTTTGATTTCTTTAGCGACGAAACAAAACTGAATTAATAAGAAATAATTTAAGCACAAAAATATATGGGATATTTTTTGCCTTTGGAATTGCCATTAATTGACAGTTCTATTATTAAAGTGATAGGAGTTGGTGGCGGTGGCGGTAACGCTGTCAATCACATGTATCGTCAGGGAATTACGGATGTTTCGTTCGTAGTTTGTAATACCGACAATCAGGCACTGGCTAAGTCGCCCGTTCCCACCAAGGTTCAGTTGGGAGCTGACACTACCGAAGGGCTGGGTGCCGGTGGAAAACCTGAAGTTGCTAAACTGGCTGCAGAGGAATCGATTGATAGGATTCAGGAAATACTGAAGGATAATACAAAAATGGTGTTTATCACCGCCGGAATGGGTGGTGGAACCGGAACTGGAGCTTCGCCTGTAGTGGCAAAAGCAGCACACGACTTAGGCATTCTAACGGTGGGTATCGTAACGATTCCATTTGCTTTCGAAGGAATGTTGAAAATTCGTCAGGCACTCGAAGGAGTAGCTGCATTGAGTGAACACGTTGATGCCATTCTGGTAATAAATAACGAAAAACTGAAACAGATTTATCCAGATTTGGAACTCTCCAATGCTTTTGCCAAAGCGGATGATGTGTTGACGAACGCGGCTAAGGCAATCGCCGAAATTATTACTGTTCCGGGCTATATAAACACCGACTTCGCGGATGTGTACAGCATCATGAAAGATGGTAATGTGGCTATTATGAATACAGGTTATGCTTCGGGCGAAAACCGTATTACCAAAGCAATTGAAGATGCTCTGAATTCTCCGTTGCTGAACACAAATGATGTGAGTGGCGCAAGTAAGATATTGTTAAGCCTTTACTGTTCTACTACCGACCAGATCAGAATGGAAGAAGTGGAACAGATTCATGAATTCATGTCGAAGGTGGGCGAAAATGTTCAGGTTATTTGGGGAGCAAGTTTCGATGATGAACTGGGCGAAAACGTAAAAATTACATTGATTGCTACCGGATTTGATGTGAGTGATATTCCGGGCATGCCACCATCGGTTGTGAAATCGCATACACACAAGCATATTCATAGCTTCGAGTCGCAAAAATATTACGAGCCGGTAAAACAGGAAGAACCAGTGCAAATCGATTTGATAACTGAAGTGACTGAAGATCAACAGATAAAACCAAATACTGATAAAATTATGGAGCAGTATTATGGAAAAGGGTTGCAACCGGAACCAGAACCGGAACCGGAACTTCCTATTTTTACGCTGGACGATTTGGAAGACGAATCGAATATGGAAAAAATAGAAAGTATTCCTGCCTGGAAAAGAAAATTGTTTAAATAGAATGCTGATTTAATGGTTGTGTGGAATAAAACCAAATAACTGTTTCACAGATTAATCAATGAAAAAAACGAAAAGATGAACGAATTATTTGACAAAGTTAGCGAAGATATAAAAACGGCCATGTTGTCGCGCGATAAAGTGGCGTTGGAAGCATTGCGCGGAATGAAAAAAGAATTTTTGGAAGCAAAAACAGCTAAAGGCGGAGATGGAAATCTGGCCGACGATGTAGCAGTAAAAATTCTTCAAAAAATGGTAAAACAACGCAAGGAATCGGCTCAGATTTATAAAGAACAAAATCGTCCGGAACTTGCAGAAAACGAATTAGCCGAAGTGGCGGTAATTGAACGTTATCTACCTGCTCAAATGACGGATGCGGAACTGGAAGCTGCTGTAGCTGCTGTTATCGCTCAGGTTGGAGCTACAGGTCCTCAGGATATGGGTAAAGTAATGGGAGTTGCAAGCAAGCAATTGGCCGGAAAAACAGAAGGTAAACTTATCTCAGAAAAAGTAAAAGCATTGTTGGCAAAATAAATTTTTCTGAATTATATTACAAATAGAAAGTGCGGGTTATGAAAATTTCCCGCACTTTTTGTTTCGATCCACTGCTTTATTTTATAGAGTTTTTTTAAAATCCATATTCACCATCGACTAGAAGTACTTTTATTCGATTTTTGTCAAATTGTCCTTGGATAATTGTATAATAGTTACATATTTTATCCGCTGATTTACAATCTATACATTTTCCTGTTTTTACACATGGAGTCTTTTTATTTAGTCTTTTCGCATCTATGGGGGCAGCAATATTTCTTATTCGAAAAATAGCTTCTTCATCATTCTGAACTATTTTATTTATTCCGCATATAAGAAACACTTGTTTGGGGCCATAGATAATAGGAGCTACTCGACTTCCATTACCATCCAGATTGAAAATCTTACCTTCTATCGTAATAGCATTAATTCCACTTAGAAAGAGGTCTGAAGAAAAATTATCTCTATAAAGCTTATCCTTTTCAAATTTTGTAATATCTCTTTTATATTTATCGAGAAAGTTGACATTACTTTTTCTCAATAGATCAAACAGTCCAACTTGTTCGAGAGTCAATGAGTCACCAGTACCTACTGTCATGTTCGGTTTTAATTTGTCAATAAAAAAATCAATTAATTTTTCCTTCGAAGAAAAATAGATTGCCTCAATCCTATTCTTTTTTAGTGACTTAATAAGTTGATCAATTACTTCTTTGTTCATTATATTATTTGTGTGGTAAATATCTTTTTCTAAGCTTTTATTTTAATAATAAAGATTTATTTTGTCAAGTCTGCTGTTGTATACAGTCTCTTCTTAAAATACATATCGAGGATATACATTTTTATAGTTTGTCAACTCGCAGCCAGTTGTGATCATATCTTTCATGACGAGTCATTATTCTTGCGAATTAGACAATAGGATTCGTAGTTTCATTAGCGGTTTGCGTGGGTGTTCACAGTTGCACTGCGACAAAGTGAAGCGGGAGCAAAACCTGCTAAGTGAACTTCAGCCAGCCAATGACCATAGCGTGTGTTATGGCCTGTAGTTTGCTTGTCAAATTGTCATTTAATATGTTAGCAATTATTCGACAGAATTTGTTTCATGAGTGATTTTAGAGTCTGTTTTGTAAACGGGAATAAAATAAGCACAATCAACCAAAGTGATTATAACAAAAAATATCAAGGAAATAATCCAAAGTCTTTTGTTCTTTTTGACAATTCCAATGAATAGTGTCACGAGTAAAACAATAGGTAAGCAAAGTAGAATTGTTGTTAGTAGTTCCATGAGAATTTAATTAGTTTTTAAAGTTAGTTTTTTTATCAAATAGTCAAAACGCTAAAAAGGTTGAGATTATCATCTAATTTCTGTATTTGACTTTTTTGTCACAATCTAGCTGAACTTTCAGTCCACAACAGACTAAAAGCTGTTTAAACAGTGTTTTGTCGTTTTTTTTTTTCTTACTAGTCAATCCGTAATTTCTATATTCCAGTCGCTCAGGTTTATAGTCTGAAGAGCTAAAAAACAATTTTTTCATTAGAAAATCTGTGCAGAATTGTTCGCCAAGCAAAAGTTGAAATAAGAGTGAAGTCAGTCGCTACATCTTCGTCTGATTATGTTGTAAAAGCGGGCAGTTCATCAAAGATTTTTTAGCCAAAAAATCCGTCTTTTCCCTTTTTTTACTGTGCCATAGCGACCGAGGCTATGGGCATTTGGCGGTTTGCGGGAGCGTTCACTGTCGCACAGCGACAAAGTGAATGCGGGAGCAAAACTGCCGGAATGCACGCCAGCCAATAAACATAGTGTGTTAGGGGGTTGTAGCTTTGTGTTTTCCAGTCTTGTTTCGTTTTAGTTGATTAAATGCTGAAAGTCTGTTCGTTTCACTTTTTCGTCAACCAGCTAAAATATGTTTCAATATGTATTCTTCGAGTTCCTCGATATTTTCAATTTGACTTATACGTCTTAATCTGTTATTTTTGAGTTTTATGTCCAAATAGTTGCTGTTTAACCGTTGCCTAAACTGTGTAGATTTGATTTCTTTAAATAATATCACGCTTTTAGCTGATTTTGAAATTGTAATTGTCGATATCAGAAGTATTAAAACTAAAAGAATTATCCATAAGTAATAGAGTTTTTGATTACCTTCTAAATAAAACCTCCGTATGTTTGTCACACCCAATACAAAAAGAAATATATTTGTAATTAGTCTGGAATACTTATCAAATTTTGCATAGTCTGAGATGATAATTCTATCTTTCTCAAATGAAATTTGTCCTCTTTTTAGTTTAAATGTCTGTGTCATAAATTTTTTCTTTTGTTTTTTAGTCATTTTCGATTCTAGTCAGAATTAAAAGTTGTTTTTTTATCTTTTCTTCCATAAAAATCTGCGAAGAATTGTCCGCCAAGCAGCAGTTCGAAAGTCAGCAAAGTCTGTCGTTACAAAAGAGTCCAAAAGTCGAGTAGGAGCGGACAGTTTATCAAAGATTTTTCACACTGCAAGTTTGTCTTTTTATTTTTACTATGTCCCGTCCTAAAATATGGCTATAGGTTAAACGTTAATTTTGGTTATTTAAAAACACGAAATCGGGTGTTTTAAAATGTAAAGATAAATGATTTTTTGCATTGTAAATTTATGTGGCTTTTTTTGTAGCCTTTTTGGCATGTTCGATGTTGAAGTATGTCTAATCCAGAAAGAATTCATTTTTCAGGACGACTCAGGGTTTAAAACTCTCGCTAAAGCGACGCAATACATGATCATTTTGATACATATCTACTCTAAATTGTGTAGACATTTTTCAGGACAACTCAAAAACAAGTTGCTTCAAAATTTAATGAAGTAACCTGTAGGATAGATATTTATTATGTTTTTCCGGGAGTTGACTAAGTAAGAAATTTCTCGCGGAACTGCTGAAAGACGATAATGTTTTCAAAACCGTTTACGGATTTTACCCAGCTTTTAAGTACACTGTTTGTTTCGTATTGTTCCTGCTCAAACATTTTCCGGCTAGCAGTATTCGATTCGGCAATATGGCAATATAGTTGGTTAATTTTCAGGAAATTGAAAACATATTCTTCAACAAGGCGCAGACTGGCTTTTGCAAATCCTTTTCCCTGATACGCTTCGTCAACAAACAACCCGAGAGCAATGCGGCTATTGTGCAAGTCGAAATCAAACAAATCCACTGTTCCTACCACATCGTTTGTGGCCACATCGACCATCATCAACCGCAGTTGGTGAGTTTCGTAAATGTCTTTGTCGGAATGGAGAATATACTGTTTCAGAGCATAACGGGAATAAGGCTGGCGAGTGTTTCCCACGTCCCACCAACGGGAATCGTTTTCCCATTTGTAAAGAAGTTCGAGATCTTCCGGTTCGAGCGCCCTAAGCCGTATGTTTTCGTTTTCTAACAAATTTCGTTTTCTCTGATTTTAATGAAAAAATCCAATCGTATGTCTAAAATCTTCAATCGTAAATCAATTAATTTATTTGCTGAACAATTTTTCGAAGAAGCCTTTTTTTTGAGCCAGTTTATATTCTTGCTTAATTTCTGTTGAAGCCGGCTCGTAGTATTTTTTCGACATAATCATGCGGTAAATTACGCCCCAATCAGGCAATCCGCCTAAATTCCGGTCGTCGATAAACAAATCGGCTTTCAACTTACGTGGTTCGTTGCTTTTTTTCGATTCTTCAGGATAGTTTGTATTTACGGCATAAAATTCGAGCCCCCTGTTGCGGCAATATTCCACTGCTTCGTCCAGTTCTTTACCTTCTCGTACTGTCCAGAGCACTAATTGATGTTCGTGACTTTGTTGTAAACGTTTCAGAGTGTCGATGGCAAAAGGAATTTCTCGTCCGATTCTCGGATATTCGTGAGTTACAATGGTACCATCAAAATCTACAGCTATAATCATATTTGAAGTTTGTAAAGTTTGTAAAGTTCGGAAAGTTTTTAAAATTATTCTTCTTCGAAAAGTTGAAGTTCAGAAATCATTTTTTCTTTCGTTGGTTTGCAGAAAAATAAAGCGATAGCCGCTATTCCGGCGCAAAAAATCATGGATTGTGAGCGGATAATGTAGAATAGAAATACGCCAATGGCAATGCTGATTCCAATAATAACCAGTCGCCAAACAGCATATTTTCTGTATTTGTCAATTTTTTCGGGTTGGCTTTCCAGTTTAATCCATTTTTTTGTCAGAAAATGAAATCCTGCCAACGTGAGCGGTATCGACCCAATAATATAAATGATAAAAATAGAAGAAAGAGTAATGCCCAGCTGACTTTGAGAATCAATCACCAGATTTCCCTTGAATGTACTATAATATCCTAACACGGCCGATAACACCGCTGCAAAATAAACTACATAATACACAAGCGATAAGATTTTATTTGCTTTTTCTATATTTTTATGATCCATCGGTTTCTTTTTTTATAATTAATTGTTTAAATAATCGAAATGAATTAATGATTTTTTTTATTTGCTATATCCGGTAATAATTCCAGTAACTTGTAACT